>CAMCYM010000027.1 GCA_945883885.1 Chryseobacterium gleum | reverse complement strand
ACTGATAGAGCTGAGAAATCATGTTACAGCCGAAACGTACCAAATTCCGGAAGCAGCAGAAAGGCCGGGTCAGGGGGAATGCGCAGCGCGGAGCGTCTATTGCGTATGGCTCCTTCGGAATCAAGTCTTTGGAAGTGGGCTTCATCACGGCACGCCAGATTGAGGCGTCTCGTATCGCCATCAACCGTTTCATGAAGCGGGAAGGCAAAGTGTGGATCCGCATCTTCCCAGACAAGCCGATTACGGCAAAGCCTGCCGAAGTCCGTATGGGTAAGGGCAAGGGTGCACCCAGCCATTGGGTAGCGCCGGTGCGCCCCGGTCGGATGATGTTTGAAGTGGATGGTGTGCCGTTGGCCACTGCTGAAGAGGCGTTGCGTCTCGGAGCGCAGAAGTTGCCAGTGAAGTGCAAATTCGTCGTACGCCCAGATTACGCAGAGTGATGAATATGAGTGAAATCCGGCAATTGTCCGACGCTGATTTGGCGGAGCGGATAACCCAGGAACGCGGAGCGTACGATCGCCTTCGGTTCAACCACACGGTGGCAGGCCTCGAAAGCACCACGGTCATCAAGAACAAGCGGCGGGATATTGCCCGTCTTCTCACAGAACTCAACGGACGCAAGAAAGGATGACCACTGAACAGACACCCCCTGCCGTCGAGCGCAACCTGCGCAAGGAGCGGATCGGCGTCGTGACGTCCACCGCGATGAACAAGTCCATTGTGGTGGCCGTTGAGCGCAAGGAAAAGCACCCGAAGTACGGGAAGTTCGTCAACAAGACGAGCAAGTTCATGGCGCACGATGAGCAGGAAACCTGCAAAGTCGGCGACACGGTGCGCATCATGGAGACGCGCCCGTTGAGCAAGCGCAAGTGCTGGAGACTCGTGGAAGTCATCGAGCGCGCGAAGTAATTCACAAGGAATAGAAGGATTTAGTCATGATACAACAAGAATCCCGGATGCGGGTCGCGGACAACAGCGGAGCGAAGGAAGCCCTTTGCATTCGCGTGTTGGGCGGAACGCGTCGGCGATACGCCAGCATCGGCGACACCATCGTGGTGGCCATCAAGGATGCAGCCCCCGGTGGCAACGTGAAGAAAGGCGCCGTGTCGAAAGCGGTAGTCGTTCGTACACGCAAGGAAGTGCGTCGGGCGGATGGTTCATACATCCGGTTCGATGACAACGCCGTGGTGCTGCTGAACGCAGCCGGCGAGATGCGTGGAACCCGGATCTTCGGTCCGGTAGCCCGCGAACTCCGGGAGAAGGAGTACATGAAGATTGTCTCACTTGCACCGGAGGTGCTCTGATTTCGAGGTCATGTTTAAGCGACTGAAAGTCAAAAAAGGAGACACCGTAAAGGTCATTGCCGGCGGCAGCAAGGGCAAAGAAGGCACGGTGTTAGCGGTGGACCGCAAATCAGACCGTGTGACGGTAGGCGGTGTCAACATCGTGAAGAAGCACGTGAAGCCCAGTGCGACGAACCCGCAAGGGGGACTCGTGAGCACGGAGGCGGGCATCCACATCTCGAATGTGATGGTGGTGGACGGCTCGGGCAATACCACCCGCGTCGGGCGCCGCCGCAATGCTGAGGGCAAGCTCGTTCGTTACTCGAAGAAATCGAATCAGGATCTGAAGTGATGAGCTACATTCCTCGTCTCCAAACGCAGTATGCGGAGGAAATCGCCCCGATGTTGAAGGAGCGGTTTGAATACACTTCTACGATGCAAATCCCCCGCATCGAGAAGATTTGCTTGAACCAAGGGTTAGGCAAGGCCATCGCGGACAAGAAAATTGTCGAACAGGCCGTAGAAGAAATGTCGCGGGTTGCGGGCCAAAAAGCGGTCCCCACCCTCTCAACGAAGGACGTCTCGAACTTCAAGCTCCGGAAAGGCATGCCGATCGGTGCGCGGGTGACCCTGCGTCGCGACCGGATGTACGAGTTTCTTGACCGGTTGATCGCCGTTTCACTGCCCCGTACCCGGGACTTCCAGGGTGTGAAGGTGAAGGGCTTTGACGGACGAGGGAACTTTACCTTCGGGGTCAAGGAGCAAATCATCTTTCCGGAGATCAGCCTCGATGAAGTGAAGCACTTCAACGGCATGGATATTACGATTGTCACCACTGCGCGCACCGACGAGGAGGCCAAAGCGCTGTTGGAAGGATTTGGCTTCCCCTTCAAGAAGAACTGAGATGGCAAAAGAGTCGATGAAGGCCCGTGAGCGCAAGCGCGTTCGTATGGTGGCCAAATACGCAGCAAAGCGTGCAGCCTTGAAGGCTGCTGGAGACTGGGAGGGCTTGCAGAAGCTTCCCCCGAACAGCGCTGCTGTGCGGCTGCACAACCGCTGCCTCGTTACGGGCCGTCCGCGCGGGTACATGCGCCAGTTTGGCATTTCCCGGGTGCTTTTCAGGAAGATGGCCTTGTTCGGTAAAATTCCGGGCGTCAAGAAGGCCAGCTGGTAATCCACACTTGCAGAAGAAAATCGCATGTATACCGATCCTATCGCCGATTACCTGACCCGTATTCGGAATGCCCAAGCGGCCGGCCACAAGGTCGTGGAGATTCCTGCTTCGAACATGAAGCGGGAGATGACCCGGATTCTGTTCGACAAAGGGTACATCCTGAACTATAAGTTCGTGGAGGAGGGACCGCAAGGTTCCATCAAGATTGCTCTTCGCTACGATTCGAAGTCGAAGCGTCCGGCCATCACGAAAATCACGCGCATCAGCTCACCCGGTTTGCGGAAGTACTCCGGAGCAGAGGAATTGCCGCGGGTGCTCAACGGCTTAGGTGTGGCCATCGTGTCCACCTCGAAGGGCCTCATGACGGACAAAGAAGCGCGCGCCATGCACATCGGCGGAGAAGTGGTGTGCACTGTTTACTGAGATCCAGAGCTAAGAAGCCATGTCGCGTATAGGCAAAGCCCCCATCACGATTCCGTCCGGAGTGACGGTTACGGTGGAGGGTACCAATGTCAAGGTGAAGGGCCCCAAGGGCGAACTCACCCAGGAGATTGATCCGGCCATCACGGTGGTGCAGGAGGATGGCGTTCTGACGTTTACACGTCCGAGCGATGAGAAGGAATACCGTTCGAAGCACGGGTTGTACCGTGCCCTCGTTGCGAACATGGTCACAGGAGTGACCGAGGGGTACCGTGTGGACATGGAACTCGTAGGTGTCGGCTACCGTGCCAGCGCAGCGGGCCAGGAGTTGACACTCGCCCTCGGCTACAGCCACCCCATCGTGATGGTCCTTCCGAATGAAATCAAGTTGGAGTCGGAGACGAAGAAGGGTTCGAACCCGACCATCACCTTGACGTCGCATGACCTCCAGCTCATCGGTATGGTCGCGGCAAAAATTCGTTCTTTCCGGAAACCAGAACCCTACAAAGGGAAAGGGATACGGTTTGTGGGCGAAGTCATCCGTCGTAAGGCCGGTAAAACTGCATCGAAATAAGCCATGGGAACGAATAAGACCTTTGCGCGTCAGCGCATCAAGCGTCGGGTGCGGGGAAAGGTGCAGGGCACCGCGGAGCGTCCGCGCCTCTCCGTGTTCCGGAGCAACAAGCAGATTTATGCCCAGGTCGTCGACGACTTGTCTGGCCGTACGTTGGTATCCGCCACGTCTTTAGGACAGGAGTCCGTGAAGGCCATGACGAAGCTGGAGCAGGCAGCATGGGTGGGCAAGCAGATTGCCTCGCATGCAAAAAATGCCGGAATCGATGCGGTGGTATTTGACCGCAACGGGTACCTGTACCACGGCCGTGTGAAACAACTTGCAGATGCGGCCCGCGAGGGTGGCTTGAATTTCTGAACCCATGGAACAACGTCAACAGCGCAAGGGACGCGATCAGCAGCAGCAGCAGCCTCGCACCGGCGATCCGGATTTGAAAGAGCGTTTGGTCGGCATCAACCGTGTCGCTAAGACCACGAAGGGTGGACGGACGTTCTCGTTCGGTTCCATCATGGTGGTGGGCGATGAGAAAGGCCGGGTCGGGCACGGTTTGGGCAAAAGCCGCGAAGTGGCTACAGCCATCCAAAAGGGCATCGACGACGCGAAGAAGAACATGATTTCTGTTCCGCTCGTGGGCAGCACCATTCCGCATGAGCAGGAGATGAAGTACGCAGGTGCGCACATCCTCATCCGTCCGGCTTCTGCAGGTACGGGGGTGATCGCGGGAGGTGCCATGCGTGCCGTTCTGGAGAGTGCCGGCATCAAGGATGTTTTGGCCAAATCCCTCGGCTCCTCGAATCCGCACAACGTGGTGAAAGCCACCTTCAATGCGTTGAAGGCCCTCCGCAATGCGGATGAGGTCGCTCGCATGCGCGGGGTTTCAGTATCGAAAGTATTCAACGGCTGATCAGCCATGGCCCAGATTACCATCACCCAGATTCGGAGCGCCATCAAGCGCCCGGCGCGCCAAAAGGCCACCATCGTGGCACTTGGCATCAAGAAGCTTCACCAGCCGGTGACGCACGAAGCCACCCCCCAGATTTTGGGCATGGTGCGCAAAGTGTCGCACATGCTGAAGGTGGAAAACGTTTAATTCTCAACCAGCACATCCCATGAATCTCAGCAATCTGCAACCCGCAGAGGGATCCCGGAAGCAGCGCAAGCGAGTTGGTCGCGGTGAAGGCTCTGGCCACGGCGGCACCTCAACACGTGGCCACAAAGGCGCGAAGCAGCACTCGGGCTACAAGAGCAAAATCGGTTTCGAAGGCGGTCAGATGCCGCTGCAGCGCCGTGTGCCGAAGTTTGGTTTCACCCCCCCGAACCGGGTGGAGTACAAAGGCATCAACCTCGACACGCTGCAGGAACTCATCGAGCGGAAGTCCCTCTCATCGATTACGTTCGACCTCCTCGTGGAGAACGGACTCGTCGGCAAGAAGGAGCTTGTGAAGATCCTCGGCCGTGGCGAAATCAAAGCCGGTGTCACCGTGGCAGCGCACAAGTTTTCTGCTACGGCAAAGGCTGCGATTGAAGCGGCTGGCGGTACGGCGCAAGAACTCTAATCTGCGTCGCCATGCGGGACCTCTTTAAACAAATTCGGAACATCTGGAACCACGAGGAGTTGCGCCGCAAAATCGGCATCACCCTCGGCTTGATTCTGGTGTACCGCCTCGGGTCGTTCATCGTCCTTCCGGGGGTGAACAGTGACGTGCTCGCTGCACAGCTGAACTCGGCGGACCAGTCGGGCCTCGGCACGATTTTGAGCCTCTTCACGGGAGGAGCCTTCACGCGGGCTTCGATTTTTGCGTTGGGGATCATGCCGTACATCTCGGCATCCATCATCATCCAGCTTCTCGGCATTGCGGTGCCTTCGGTGCAGAAGATGCAAACGGAAGGCGAGAGTGGACGGAAGCGGATCAACCAGTGGACGCGGTTCCTGACCATCGGCATCACCTTGGTACAAGCGCCGGGCTACCTTGCCTCGACCGTGGTTTCTGTGCCGGGTGCAGTGTTGAACCCCAGCCCGTTCTGGTGGTTCAGCGCAGTCGTCATCCTCGTGGCATCGACCCTGCTCATCATGTGGCTCGGCGAGCGCATCACCGACCGAGGCATCGGCAACGGCATTTCGCTGCTGATCATGGTGGGGATCATTGCGACCTTCCCAGCAGCACTTGTGCAGGAATTCACGCAGGCGAGCTTGTTCTTCTACTTGGTGGAGATCGCTGTATTGCTGGTGGTTATCGGGGCGAGCGTGGCGATGGTACAGGCCATTCGCAAGGTGCCGATTCAGATGGCCAAACTGCAAACCGGTGCCTCCCACTTGCCGCAGGGCGAAGGCGCACGGAGCTTCATTCCGTTGAAGTTGAATGCTTCCGGTGTGATGCCCATCATTTTTGCACAGGCCATCATGTTCGTGCCGTTGTACCTCACGCAGAGCGAGACCTTCCAGGACAGCGAGTTCCTGCAAAGCCTGAGCGATTTCAATGGCCTTTGGTACAACATCTTGTTCTTCTTGATGATCGTCGTGTTCACCTACATGTACACGGCCATCACGGTGAACCCGAACCAAATGGCAGACGACCTCAAGCGCCAAAACAGCTTCATCCCGGGGGTAAAGCCGGGCAAGCCTACCGCGGAATTCCTTGACGGCGTGTTGTCGAACATCACGTTGCCGGGTGCCGTGTTCCTCGGTTTGCTCGCAGTGTTGCCCGCCATCGTGTTCAGTTTGGGCTTGACGAAGGTGCAGCAGTTCGCCATCTTCTTCGGTGGTACCTCGCTGCTGATCATGGTCGGGGTGATTTTAGATACGTTGCAACAGGTGGAGAGCCACCTGTTGTCCCGCCACTATGACGGCCTGATGAAGGCTGGACGAATCCGCGGCCGCGCACAGTCTCCTGTGAGCGGAATCGGAGGGTAATAGAGGCAGTTTTCGGATGGGATCGGCACGCGTTGTCCACCTCAAGTCGGCTGAAGAAGTCGAACTCATCCGGGAGAGTTCTTTGCTTGTCGGGAGAACGCTTGCTGCCGTGGCAGAGTACATCCGTCCAGGGGTAACGACCTTGGAGTTGGATGCGGTCGCGGAGACGTTCATTCGGGACCACGGTGCGGTTCCGGGATTCAAAGGATACGGGGGATTCCCGAATACCTTGTGCACCTCTGTCAACGAGGCAGTGGTGCATGGAATTCCGAACACCCTGCCGCTCAAGGACGGAGACATCGTCTCTGTGGATTGTGGGGTGCTGATGAACGGCTTTTACGGTGACAGTGCTTACACGTTCGCGGTCGGCGAGGTGACGGAAGAGGTCCAGCGGTTGCTTGCAGTAACCTTGGAATGCCTTGACCGGGCCATCGCGGCAGCTACTGCCGGCAACCGCATCGGCGACATCGGATATGCCGTCCAGGAATGGGCTGAGCAGCACCGGTACGGAGTCGTGCGGGAGTTGGTAGGGCATGGGTTAGGAAAGGAACTTCACGAAGCTCCCGAAGTCCCTAACTACGGACGTCGCGGCAACGGTTTGAAGCTTGCAGACGGCATGGTGCTGGCCATTGAACCCATGATCAACCTGGGTCGCAAAGAGGTGCGACAGGAGAAAGATGGGTGGACCATTGTCACTGCAGACCGCAAGCCGAGCGCGCACTTTGAACACGACATTGTCGTGCGAGAGGGGCGGGCGGAAGTTCTCTCGAGCTTTGATGAAATTGAAAAGGTTTTAACGAAACAACGAAACGGCTTATCAGCCAAATTGAACTGAATGGCGAAACAAACGTCCATCACGCAAGACGGGACCATCCTGGAGGCGCTCTCGAACGCCATGTTCCGGGTGGAACTGGAGAACGGGCATATTATTACGGCCCACATCTCCGGGAAGATGAGGATGCACTACATCAAGATCCTCCCAGGGGACCGCGTGAAGGTGGAGATGTCGCCGTACGATTTGTCGAAAGGCCGGATTTCGTTCCGATACAAGAAATAAACGCACCATGAAAGTCCGTGCATCCCTCAAGAAGCGTTCCGTTGACTGCAAGATTGTCAGCCGGAAAGGCCGTTTGTATGTCATCAACAAGAAGAACCCGAAGTTGAAGCAGCGTCAAGGCTGATTCGACGGAAGGAATAACCCATCGCATATGGCACGTATTGCAGGTATCGACATTCCGCGCAACAAGCGCGGCGTCATCGCCCTCACTTACATCTACGGCATCGGTCGTAGCCGGGCAGCAAAGGTCCTTGCGGATGCAGGGGTCTCTGAAGACAAGAAGGTGCAGGACTGGAGCGACGACGAAATCGCCGCCATCCGGACCGGCATCGCCACCGGCTTCAAGGTCGAGGGCGAACTTCGGTCTGAAATCGGCGCACACATCAAGCGATTGATGGACATCGGATGTTACCGCGGCATCCGCCACCGGAACGGCTTGCCGCTCCGTGGACAGCGCACGAAGAACAACTCCCGCACCCGGAAGGGCAAGCGGAAGACCGTGGCAAACAAGAAGAAGTAATTCCTGAATTGGGCTTCCTGAAAGGGAAGTTGATCACCTCAAACTTCATTCGACGATGGCGAAGAACATCAAGAAGAAAAAGAAAGTGGTAGTGGATTCCGTCGGACAGGCGCACATCCACACCTCCTTCAACAACATCATCATCTCCCTGACGAACAACCAGGGGCAGGTCATCTCGTGGTCGAGTGCCGGTAAGATGGGTTTCCGGGGCTCGAAAAAGAACACACCCTACGCTGCACAGGTGGCTGCTGAGGATTGTGGCAAAGAGGCCTTTGAGTTGGGGCTGCGGAAAATCCGCGCCTACGTGAAAGGACCAGGTGCCGGCCGGGAGAGCGCAATGCGCGCCCTGCACAACATGGGCATTGAGATCTCCGAGATCATCGATGTGACCGCGTTGCCGCACAACGGCTGCCGTCCTCCCAAGCGTCGTCGCGTTTAATCTTCTCCCGTCGAATTCTTTAGAGATATCCCCATGGCACGATACCGTGGTCCCAAATCGAAAGTGGCGCGCCGTTTCCGCGAAGCCATCTTCGGACCAGATAAAGCCCTCGAACGCCGTCCTTACGGCCCGGGGCAACATGGCAACAACCGTCGCCGGAAGAAGGAATCAGAGTACTCCGTCCAGCTTGCTGAAAAGCAGAAGGCGAAGCACACCTATGGCATCCTCGAGAAGCAATTCTCGAATCTGTTTGCTACGGCGAATGCCCGCCAAGGCATTACCGGTGAGATCCTGCTCCAGTTGTGCGAGAGCCGGCTGGACAACGTGGTCTACCGTTTGGGCGTAGCCCCCACGCGCCGCGCAGCGCGCCAGCTCGTCGGACACTGCCACATCACGGTGAACGGCAATGTGGTCAACATCCCTTCTTACCGCTTGCGGCCCGGGGACCACATCGGCGTGCGTGAGAAGAGCAAGTCACTCCCGGTGATTGCGAACTCGCTCGGCGGCCGCCGTCAGGCGCACGATTGGCTTGACTGGAACCAGGCAACGATGGTGGGAACCTTCATTCAGGTGCCTTCGCGGACCCAAATCCCGGAGAACATCAAGGAGCAGCTCATCGTCGAATTGTACTCGAAGTAATCCTTGATCCCTTTTCACCATGGCCATTCTTGATTTTCAGAAACCCGAGAAGGTGATCATGTTGGACTCTACGGAGTTCAAGGGTCGCTTCGAATTCCGCCCGCTCGAGCCGGGCTTTGGTATCACGGTGGGCAATGCGCTGCGCCGCATCCTGCTCTCGTCCCTCGAGGGCTTTGCCATCACGAGTGTGCGCATCGACAGTGTGGACCACGAATACAGCACAGTAAAAGGTGTCCGGGAGGATGTCATGGACATCATCCTCAACCTCAAGCAGGTGCGTTTCAAGCGTCACATCGAGGCAGCGGATGGCGAAACCGTGGTCGTGACGGTGTCTGGCACGAAAGCCATGACAGCGGGCGATATCGGCAAGTTCACGAGCGCGTTCCAAGTCATGAATCCGGACCTCGTGATTTGCACGATGGACGAAGGAGCTACCATGACGTTGGAGCTTCGGATCGGCAAGGGCCGCGGCTACGTGCCTGCGGAGGAGAACAAGCAAGAGGAGGTGCCACTCGGAACCATCGCGATTGACTCCATCTTTACTCCGATCCGGAACGTGAAGTACGACGTGGAGAATTTCCGCGTGGAGCAGCGCACGGACTATGAGAAGCTTGTCCTTGAAATCGAGTGCGATGGCAGCATCCACCCGAAGGACGCATTGCAGGAATCCGCAAAAATCCTGATCCAGCACTTCATGCTGTTTTCAGACGACCGGATTTCGCTGGAAATGGAGGAGCGCGTGGAAGTGGAGGAGTTCGACGAGTCGAGCCTGCACATGCGCCAGCTGCTGAAGACGAAGCTCAGCGATATGGACTTGAGCGTCCGTGCGTTGAACTGCTTGAAGGCAGCCGACATTGACACCATCGGGGATTTGGTCTCCTACAACAAGAACGACCTGCTCAAATTCCGGAACTTCGGAAAGAAGTCGCTCACGGAGCTTGAGGACCTCGTGGAGAACAAGAATCTCACGTTCGGCATGGATGTGAGCAAGTACAAATTGGACAAGGAGTAAGGCCATGCGGCACAATAAGAAATTCAACCATTTAGGTCGGAAGACGGGACACCGCAAGGCGCTGCTTTCGAACCTGGCGTGCTCGTTGATCGAGCACAAGCGCATCGTCACCACGGTGGCGAAAGCGAAGGAGCTGCGCAAATTCGTGGAGCCCATCGTGACGCGGTCGAAGGAAGACACGACGCACAACCGCCGTGAGGCGTTCTCAGCGCTCGGCAACAAGTATGCTGTAACGGAGTTGTTCCGTGAAATCGGCGTGAAAGTGGCCACGCGTGAAGGGGGATACACCCGCATCATCCGCACGGGCAACCGTCTCGGGGACAATGCAGAAATGTGCCTCATCGAACTCGTCGACTTCAACACGCTCTACGGCAACGAGGCGAAGAAGAAGAAGTCGCGCCGCTCGCGCCGTGGCGGTGGCCGTGTAGAAGGTGCAGCCGCTCCGGTGGCAGCAGCAGCTCCGGCCGTCGAAGAAGCATCGGCCGTCGAAGAAACCCCGGCAGTGGAAGAAGCACCGGCGGTGGAAGAAACCCCGGCGGTGGAAGAAGCACCGGTGGCTGAAGCGGCTCCGGCCGTCGAAGAAGCTCCGGCTGTCGAAGAAGCTCCGGCTGTCGAAGAAGCTCCGGCCGTCGAAGAAGCTCCGGCTGTCGAAGAAGCACCAGCGGCGGAAGAAGCACCGGTGGCTGAAGCGGCTCCGGCTGCGGAGGAAGCTCCGGCTGCGGATGAGAATGAAGAAAAGCAGGAGGAAGGCGAAGCCTGATTCTGTTCGCACGATGTGAAGAAAAAGCCGTCCCACAAGGGCGGCTTTTTTCGTTCTGCGTGCAACGAGGCGGTACATTTGTACCATGCGACGAGACCGCGACAGCAAAGTGCCTGCGGTATTGATTTTGGCGGACGGGAAGCGGTTTGAGGGATTTGCGGCGGGCGCCATCGGTACTACGACGGGAGAAATTGCCTTCAATACAGGCATGTACGGGTATCAGGAGATTTTTACTGACCCGAGTTACCACCGCCAACTGCTCGTCATGGCCACCGCCCATGTCGGGAACTACGGCGTGCACCCGGAGGAGGTCGAGTCCGACTCGGTCAAGATTGCAGGGCTTGTGACGCGGAATTTTTCCCGCATCGCCAGCAGGCCCAGTGCGTCGGGGACGCTGCAAGATTACCTCGGGCGCGATGGGGTGGTGGGGATGTGCGACGTGGATACCCGGGCTTTGGTCCGCTACATCCGCGAGCATGGAGCGCAGAATGCGATCATCAGCAGCGACGGCACGCCCGAGGACGTGTTGCGGGCGCAACTCGCGGCAGTGCCCTCGATGGAGGGGCTTGAACTCAGCAGCGAAGTGTCGTCCGCCGAGGAGCGGGACTGGATGCCGGAACACGGCGCGACCGGACAGCGGGTGGCGCTGCTCGATCTCGGGGTGAAGCACGCCATCGTGCGCTGCCTCCTCGAACGGGGGTGTGCGGTGCGGACCTTCCCGTGGAATACGCCGGCGGACCGCATCATCGCCTGGAATCCGGACGGGATTTTGCTGAGCAACGGCCCCGGCGATCCGGGAGCCATGTCTACCGTGGTGAACGAAGTGAAGGTGCTGGTGAACAGCGGAAGGCCGGTCTTCGGGATTTGCCTCGGGCACCAAGTGCTGGCGTTGAGCCAAGGGTTGACCACCGAGAAGATGTTCAATGGGCACCGCGGGGTGAACCACCCGGTGCTCAACCTCGAAACGGGCAAGTGCGAGATTACGGCGCAGAACCACGGGTTCGTGGTATCGCGCGCAGGGCTCGAGGCGCATCCGCAGCTCCGGGAGACCCACAGGCACCTGAACGACGGCACCGTAGCCGGCATGGCGCACGGCAGCTTGCCCGTGTTCTCGGTGCAGTACCATCCGGAAGCGTCGGCCGGGCCGCACGACAGCCGCTATCTGTTCGACCGGTTCGTGGAATCTATGCGCCACGTGGCCGTGCCTGCCTGAAGACCCCCATCCTCTGAAACGACTTTATCCCCTCTGATTATGAGCT
>CAMCYM010000026.1 GCA_945883885.1 Chryseobacterium gleum | reverse complement strand
CGCGGCTTCGTTGATGGGCTCCCCGACGCTGCCGATGACCCGCAGCGAGGGCAACGCGGTCCGGGGATGGAAGTCGGGACCGGCGGCCATCAAGCTGCGGATGGCGGTGGGAGCGGTATAGAAGAGCGACACGGCGTGGCGGTCGATGACGTCCCAGCAGCGGTGCGCATCGGGGAAGGTCGGGACGCCTTCGAACAGCACCGTCGTGGCGCCGGTGAGCAATGGGCCGTAGATGACGTAGGTGTGCCCCGTGATCCAGCCGATGTCGGCCGTGCACCAATGCACGTCGCCCGGGCGCGCGCCGAAGACCCAGCGGAAGGTGAACTCGGCGTAGACCATGTAACCGCCGGTGGTGTGGACCACCCCTTTCGGTGCGCCGGTGCTGCCGCTCGTGTAGAGGATGAACAGCGGGTGCTCGGCATCGACCGGTTCGGCCGGGCAGTCGGTGGACAGGCCGGCGAGCGCGTCGTGGAGCCACCGGTCGCGGCCGGGCGTGAGGTGCACCGGTTCGCCGGTGTGAGCGAGGACCAGCACGCGTCGGACGCCCGGGCAAGAAGCGAGCGCCTCATCGACAGTGGGCTTGACGGGCAGAGTTTTCGGGCCGCGGCGTTGGCCGTCAGAGGTGATGAGGACTTCGGCCGCGGCATCGCGGATGCGCGCGGCCAAACTCTCGGCGCTGAAGCCGCAGAACACGACGCTGTGGACCGCTCCGACGCGGGCGCAGGCAAGCACGGCCACGGCCAGTTCCGGCACCATCGGCAGGTACAGGCAGACCCGGTCGCCCGGCCGCACCCCTTCCGCCCGGAGCAGGTTCGCAAAGCGGCACACCTCCGCGTGCAGTTCGCGGTAGGTCAGCTTCCGCGGGGCTTCTGCGGGGTCGTTGGGTTCCCAAACAAGCGCCACCGCCTCCCCCCGTTCCGCCAGGTGCCGGTCGAGGCAGTTTTCGGTGATGTTCAGCTGCCCGCCGGCAAACCACTCCACCCGCGGCGTTTCGAATTCCCACTGCAGCACCTGCTCCCACGGCCGCCGCCAAACAAACTTCGCGGCCTCCGCTGCCCAAAAAGCCTCCGGATCCGCCTCCGCCCGGGCGCATGCGTGCAGGTACTGTTCCATCGACCGGAAGGTACGCTGCAGGCGATTTCTCCGATTTCTTGCGTTCTTCGGTCCACGATGCAGCACACCTTTCCTGGGCCTTGGTGGGCCTTCCCGACGGCCGCGGGGCTGGCGGTGGCTGCCGGGGTTGAGGTTTTCGGCGAGGGGGTGGACCAAATCACACAATGACATGGGATTTTTCACAGAATTCAAGGAGTTTGCCGCAAAGGGCAACGTCATCGACCTCGCGGTGGGGGTCATTATCGGCGGGGCGTTCAGCAAGATCACCACGTCCCTCGTGGAAGACGTACTGAACCCGCTGCTTGCCTTGCTCACGAATGCGTCGGATTTGACCGCTTGGACGGTCACGTTGCGGCCGGCGCGGCTCGGGATCGGCGCGGTTCAAGCCGTGGAGCTGAGGATGGGGGCATTTTTGCAGTCCGGGCTGGACTTTGTGCTGATTGCGCTTGCGATGTTTCTCGTCGTGAAGGCGATGAACCGGCTGCGCTGAGCGGCGGTAGGCGTTCGGCGCGGAGGGGTTGTATTTTTGGGGGGTGAAGCGGTGGAGATCTTCAGCGGCAGTGGGTGCAGCGGTGGCAACCGCCGTGGCGGTCGGCTGCATAGGCCCTCGGTCCCTGGACGTGCGCCCCGCCCATTTCCCGGAAGCGGTGTTTGCCACGGCGGGGGTGCGCGAAGACCGGGTACAGCTGGGGCGTATGCTCTTCTACGACCCGGTGTTGTCCGCGGACGGTACCGTGTCGTGCGCGTCGTGCCACCGGCAGGCGGCGGGATTCTCGGACGGCGGAAAGGCCCTGAGTGCGGGGATTCGGGGCCAGCTGGGCACGCGCCATACGCCCGCGCTGTCGAACGTGGCGTGGCACCACACGTTCATGTGGGACGGCCGGCTGGACGTGCTGATGACCATGCCGTTGGCGCCGATCGAGGCGGACTTCGAGATGGCGTCGGACACGGGGGCGATCGCGGAGCGTTTGGCCGCGCGCCCGGAGTATGTGAAGGCGTTTCGCAAGGCCTATGGCAGGGGAGGGGTCACGGGCGCGCGCGTCCTCGACGCCCTTGCCGCGTTCCAAACCACCCTCGTCTCCGCAAACGCCCGGTACGACCGCATGGTCCGCGGCGAGCTGCATTTTTCGGAACCCGAAGCGCGCGGCTACGAGCTCTTCGGCATCCACTGCCACCGGTGCCACGAGGAACCCGTGATGACGGACTTCACCTTCGTCAACATCGGCCTCGACCGGCACGAGGCGGACCCACTGCTGGCAGATGTCACCGGCAATCCGAAAGACAGCGGCGCCGTGCGCATACCCAGCCTCCGCAACGTCGCCGTTTCAGCGCCCTACATGCACGACGGCCGGTTCGCGACCCTCGAACAGGTGATGGACTTCTACGTCCGCGACGTGGTGGACAACGGGCGGTTGAACGCGCGGATGCCCGGCAACATCGACCTGTCCGAGCAAGACCGCGCGGACCTCATCGCGTTCCTGCACACCTTGACGGACAGCACGTACTTGACCGATCCGCGGCTGGCCTCGCCCTGGGTCGCCCGCTGAGTCAGGGGAGGATGGTCTCTTTCACGATGAGCGTGTCGTCGTCGAACCGCGGGCAATCTTTGAGGTGGAGTCCGCCCGGTTCTGGGATGTCCTCGATGACGTCGAAGGTGGTGCATTCCGGCGGCAGGGCTTTGAACTCGAGGCCGTACATGCCTTCGGTTTCGAAGTGTTGCCAGTTCGGGTAGATGCCCACGTTGTAGACGCCGAGGAGGCGGCCGGTGGCGCCGGTGCGCGTGCATTCGATGCGGGTGGTGGGCCAAATCCGGTACCCGACCCCCTTCAACGCGGTGATGAAAACCACCTGGGTCACTCCCGGCACCGCGCGGGGCTGGGCGAACGGAAGCGAGTCATACACGAGCAATCCGGAGCGCATCGTGGGGAGCCCGTTCAGGTCTTCCACCTCATACCCCTTATCTGTTAACCAGTGCACGGTATCGAGGATCGCTTCGCAGCGCTCGAAGTCCTGGGCGGCTTCGGACTCCTTCAGCAGGTTGCGCAAGAGGTTCATGCGCAAATTGCCCGGCGTGAGGTACTGCGTTGCGCCGATGTAGAATTGCGGCAGGTCGAGTTTGAGCGAAAGCAGGACGCGGTGGGGCGATCCGTACAGGTCGATCAGTTCTTTCCAAGGGACATGGGGTGTGAACATGGTGCTGAAAGGTTTGAGTGTTCGAGGTGAGGGACTCCGCATCGTAGGTCCACCGTGCCGCAGCGAGGGTCGGTTGGCGCGCCCCGTCGGGCGCTTCTGGATGCTTGTACTTCTTTAACGAAGGTGGGTGGTGGGTTCGTATGCGGCCTTGAGGTTTGTTGAGACCTTTGCAGCATGGACATGAAACCGCTCGAGCGCATCGTCGCACCCGGCCAGCCGCATTTTGTCGGCGACGGCTTCCGCGTGCACACCTTCATCCCCGGCGGGCCGGGCCTGGAGATGGAGCGTCTGGATCCGTTCATCATGCTGGATTACAATCCGCGCCACGTCTTCGCCCCGACGGAGCGGCCGCGCGGCGTGGGCGTGCACCCGCACCGCGGATTTGAGACGGTGACAGTGGCTCTCCGCGGGCGCATCGCCCATCACGACAGCGCCGGCGGCGGCGGGGTCATCGGCGAGGGCGGGGTCCAATGGATGACCGCGGGCTCCGGCGTGTTGCACAAGGAGTACCACGAGGCGGAGTTCGCCCGTGCGGGCGGCGATTTCCACATGATCCAGCTGTGGGTCAACCTGCCTGCCGCGAAGAAGATGACGCCCCCGAACTACCAAGCCCTTGACGCGCCGGACATCCCGGTCGTCGCGCTCGGCGGCAACGCGGGTGCCGTCGCGGTCATCGCCGGGGATTTTGCCGGAACACGTGGAGCGGCGTCCACCCATAGCCCGGTGGACCTGTGGCGAGTCACCTTGCATCCTGGAGGGACGCTCGCGTTCACGCGGCCCGCAGACTGGACCGTCGCCGTGCTTGTCGCCGAGGGGAGCGTCGTCGTGAATGGGCAGCACGAGGTGCCGGTGGACCACTTCGCGGTATTTGCCCGCGCCGGGGAGGAGGTAGGGCTGATGGCAGGTTCGAAGGGGGCGCAGGTGCTGGTGCTGGCGGGCGAACCGCTCCGTGATCCCATTGCCGCGCACGGGCCGTTCGTGATGAATACGCGGCAGGAGTTGATCGAGGCCTTTGCAGATTTTCAGGCCGGGAAGTTTGGGATACTCGCCGACTGATCTGCGCTAGTAGGGAAGGACGAGCAGGGCAGCGAGCGGACCTGAGCATGCGAAGGCCGCCGCAACAGAAAGCGTCAAAATTCTCATCAACAATTTCTTATAGCCACTTCCGCCACCGGAAGACCCCCCACGTGGCCAGCGAAGAGAGGACCATCAGCCCCAAGCCGAAGAGGTAGCCATGCTCCCATGCGATTTCGGGCATGTACTTGAAATTCATGCCATAGATCGAGGCAATGAGGGTCGGGGGCAAGAACAACACCGTGGCCACGGTGAAGATCCGGATCACGCGGTTTTGCTCCATGTTCACGATGCCGAGGAAGGTGTTCTGCAAGAACTCGAGCCGCTGGAAGTTGAAGCTGCAGTGGTCGACCAGCGATTCGATGTCCTCGTGCATGACCCGCAAGGTGTCCACGTGGTGGCGCGGAAACAGATGCGTACGCTGCAATCCGCTGATTACCCGCTGTTTCTCGGCGATGTTCTCGCGCAATGCGATGGTCCACTGCTGCAGGTGTGCCACTTCGATGAGCAGCTCGCGGTCGGTCACACGTTTCTCTGCAAGCCGCGTGTGGATGATCGAAATGCCGTCGGACATGTGCTCGATCAAATCCGCATCGATGTCAATGCGGGCTTCGAGGATGGCGATCAGGATTTCGTCGCCGGTGGCGGGGCCTCCGACTCCCAGGCGCGCAATCGTGTCGTCGAAGGAACGGTAGGGCCTGTTTCGCTGGGAATAGAGTTTGCCGCCACGCAACTTGAAGGACACGGGTTCGGACCCGTAGGAGGTCCCTTCCGGCCGAATGAAATTCAGGTTGATGCCGACTTCGTCTGGACCTTCGAAAAAGCGAGAACTCGATTCGATTTCCCTGCGGTGCGGAGCAGAAAACAGCTGTACACTGCACACCGACTCTACCTGCCGGACCTGGGCGTCAGAAGCCTGCAACAGATCGATCCAGACCGCATCGTGCCAAACCTCCGAGGCGCCGGAGGCGTCAGCGACCAAACGCCCGTTTACCGGGCTGTAGGCCGTGACCATGGATTACTCCGCTTCCGTGCCGAGAGCCCGCTCATAGGCCGCGCGCACCTTTTCGACGTTCGGACAATCGACCGAATCGACGCCTGCGAGGACGGCTTGGAGGTTCAGGATTTGGTCGCAGACCACCCCGATTTCCGTGCCCTTCTCTTCGACGATGGCAAATGCATCCTTCACTTCCGACTCCATCTTCTCCGTCACTTCTGCCGGGGGTTCAGCCCCAGAGCCCACGGCCTCGATGTACGCATCGATGGTTTCCTTGTGCTCCTCGGTGAGATCCGCGTACGTGTTGAACAGGATTTCCGACGCCTCGAGGCAGTCGCAGGAGTCTTTGAGATCTTCCACATGCACCTCCTCGAGGCTGGGCGTGCATCCAAGGGCGAAGGCGACGGGCAGGGCAAGGAGAAGACGGATGTGCATGATCGTGGGTTTGCGGGGGCCAAAGTACACCTTCCCGCCCACGCAGGAAAATTCACCGTGGCACAATCGCGCATCCCCTTGCACAAGTGCGGTCGGGAACTACATTTGCGCCGATTCCGTGTTTCGCGCGGCGTCACAACGACATTGAAATCACATAAACCGTTCACAATGAATAAGTTGTTCGCCCTTCTCGCCATCGCCGGGATGGTGCTCGTGCAGACGGCCTTGCCGGCCTTCGCCCAAGACCCTGCTGCTGAGCAGCCTGCAGTTGCTGATTCTACCGCTGGTGCCGATACGACTGCGGTCGATGCGGGGGCTGTAACGGATGCAGGAGCGCCCGCCGAGGGCGAAAAGGAGGTGTTGAGCTTCCACCAAACGGTGAAGCGCTACTTCATTGAAGGGGGTGCAGCATTCATGGCCTTCGTGTTGATCTGTCTCGTGCTCGGTCTCGCACTGGCGATTGAGCGGATCATTTACCTCAACATGGCCACCACGAACACGACGAAGCTTTTGAAGCGCATCGATGAGGCCATGGCAAAGGGTACGGATGCTGCGAAGGAAGTCTGCCGCAACACGCGCGGACCGGTCGCGAGCATTTTCTACCAAGGACTTGACCGCTCATCCGGCGATTACCAGGAAGTTGCGAAGGCCATTGAAGACTTCGGAAGCGTTGAAATGTCGAAGATGGAGCGCGGTCTGAGCTGGATTGCCTTGTTCATTGCCTTGGCTCCGATGCTCGGCTTCATGGGTACGGTCATCGGGATGATCCAGGCCTTCGATAAAATCGCGGAGGCAAACACCATCAATGCATCCATCGTGGCAAGCGGCATCAAGGTGGCACTTATCACCACCGTCGGTGGGTTGATTGTGGCCATGATCCTCCAAATCTTCTACAACTACATCCTCTCGAAAATCGACGGGCTCGTGCTGGACATGGAAGAGGCTTCGATGGATTTCGTGGACATGCTGTACAAGCGCAAGCTGCAAGGCAAATAAGCCATGAAGGACAAATCCCTGAAAACCGTACTCGCCATTGCCCGTTCTACCATCGTGGTAGCGGGGATTGTGTTGAGCGTGCTCATCGCAGGGCGAAGTGTGGTGAACGAATCCGTGGTAGAAGGAACAGAGCGGTATGGAGGTTTGCTCGATCAGCTTCTGTACATCAACTACGGGGTAGTGGTCGCCTGCGGTGCTGCGGCCATCCTGTTCGGACTCGGTCTGTTCTTGCTGAATTTGAAACAACGCAAAGCGACCGTCATCGGGTTAGCCGCGTTTGCAGTCATCACCCTTGTGAGCTACAACATGGCCACAGATGAGGTCCTCAAGGCCTACGAGGCGGGAGGGTTGGTGGTAACTGCCGCAGAAAGCAAGCTTTCAGATACGGGGTTGATTATGAGCTACATCTTGTCAGTTATCTCGGCCATCGCGATTGTGGCTGCCGAGGTGACTCGCGCATTCAAGTAAGACATGGCCCGGAGACCCCTTGAAGAAATCAATGCGGGCTCGATGGCGGACATCGCCTTCCTGCTTTTGATTTTCTGGCTCGTAACGACCACCATCGATTCCGACCAGGGCATCAAGCGGCAATTGCCGCCACCGGTTCCCCCGAATGCGGATGTTCCGCAGGCTCGAGAACAGAATGTGTTCAACGTGAAGGTGAACTTCCTCAACCAGCTGCTGGTGGAGGGTGAGCCCTTGGACTTGGAGCAGCTGAAGAACAAAACGAAGAACTTCTTGATTGCTACCGGAGATGGCATCATGTCACACCCCGTAGGAGGTGCGACCGTCGGGCCCAATCGGGAAGTGGTTCAAGTGCGTTCCGCAAGTGGTTCTATGAATGCTGCTTTTCCTGAACGCGTTTGGGTTCGGGAGGCAGAAGTGAAGGCAAAAATCGCAGAATACGAAGCTGCGGTGCGTTCTGCGGGTGGGGCGGGGTCGGACAAGGCAAAACCCTACGAAGGTGCTCTGGAGTTGTGGAGGGAGAAACTCACGACCATCGAGTTGCTCGGAGGCGACTACAAGGAGCTTCCTTCGTCTGCCCTGATTTCCATGCAGAACGACAACAACACGACCTACGACACCTACATCCAAGTGCAAAACGAGCTGCAAACGGCAGTGAATGAGCTCAGGGATGAAGTAGCGCTGGCGAAGTTCGGGGAAACGTTCACGGTCCTGGAGGACAAGTACGACCGCAACCCCGATGACGACGAGTTGTTGAAGAAAATCGTGGCGGTCCGGACGCTGTATCCGCAGCGTATCTCTGAGGCAGAACCCCGTCAATCCACAGGATACTGATTATGAGCAAGTTCAAAAAAGGGGCGAAGCGGGCGATGCCGGCGATCTCTACGGCGTCCCTCCCGGACATCGTGTTCATCCTGTTGTTCTTCTTCATGGTCGCGACGGTGATTCGGTCCGATGACGAAAAGGTCAAAGTGATTCGGCCGGAAGCATCTGAGCTGTACCGCATCGAGAAGAAGCACTTGATTCGGTATGTGAACATCGGAGTGCCGATGGATGCGCGCTATGGCACAGAACCTGTGATGCAGTTGAACGACGCGTTCAGTACCCCTGCCCAAATCCAGGACTGGATTGCCAAGGAGCGGTTGACCCTTCCTGAAGCAGAGCAGTCGAAGATGTGGGTTTCTTTGAAGGTGGACAAAACCACGAAAATGGGCATTGTCACCGAGGTGAAACAGGAACTGCGCTATGCTTCGGCTTTGAAGGTTCTCTACTCCACTTCAGGCCGGAAAAGGACCGGAGCGGAGTAAGATCACGGGTAGAACGCGGCGAGCAACTTGTCAGCAAGGACGCTGCTCAGGCGCACATAGCTCTCCTCAGTCCAGCCGGCGACGTGCGGACTTAAAACGACTTCGGGGTGGTTCCGCAGCCTTTCTAGGGTAGCGGAACCGCCCCGAATCGCTTCCAGTGAGGCCTCCTCGAACTCCAACACATCGAACGCGGCCCCGGCCAGATGACCCGCATCGAGGGCATCGAGGACCGCGGCCGTATCTACCACTGGACCGCGTGAAGTGTTGATCAGAAGGGTTCCCGTGCGCAGTGTGGAGACGAAAGCCGCGTCTACCAGGCCACGTGTTTCGTCGGTCAACGGAACGTGCAAACTCACAACATCGGCTTCGCGAATGGCAGCTTCGAGCGGCATCGGCGTGGCACCCGTGGCGCCTGCTGCGGAGTCGAGGTCTGCGCGGTACGGGTCCACCGCGAGCACCCTGCACCCGAACGCCGTCAGTCGGCGCGCAAACGCCTCTCCGGTATGTCCGAACCCGATGATGGCCACGGTTCGGGACCCGAGCTCCCGCCCGCGATGTGCCTCCCGTTCCCACCGCCCCGCGCGGACGCTGGCATCGGCAGAACGCAGCCGGTGCAGCAGCATGAGCAGGAATCCCACCGCATGTTCTGCTACCGCATCGCGGTTGCCTTCGGGCGAATTGAAGACGTGGATGCCGCGTGCACGTGCTGCGGAGACATCGATGTTCTCGAGTCCTGAGCCGCTGCGAGCGATGCATTTCAGCCGAGGCAAAGCATCAAGCAGCGTGGCGTCGAGTGTGAGTCGGGAACGCAGCACCACCCCCGCCCAGGTTGCACCTGCCCCGGCAAGCAAGGCCTCGCGTGAGACCGTTCGGGCGTCGATGCATGCCATGCCAGCTGCTTCGAGGCGCTCCCATAGCACCGGGTGCACCGTGTCGAGCCAGGCGATTTGCATCAAAACAGGTTGAGGATGAGCAGACCCACAGCGAAGTAGATCATCAGTCCGATGATGTCGTTTGCCGTCGTGATGAAGGGGCCGGTGGCAAGGGCTGGGTCGATGCGGTACCGATGCAGCATCAGGGGCACGAAGGTGCCGAAGAGGGCGGCAAAGACGATGACGCACAGCAATGCGATGCTGACCGTGATGCTGAGGACCGTGCTGAATCCGAGGAGCATGCTGCTGCCGAGAATGAGCAGGGCACAGATCAGACCATTGAGGAGCCCGACGCCGAGTTCCTTCCCAAGGCGGGCAGAGAGATCGGAGGTGTCGAGCGTTGTGCTGGCCAAACCTTGCACCACAATGGCCGCAGATTGCACGCCCACGTTGCCCCCCATGGCGGCAATCAAGGGGATGAACAGGGCCATCTCGGGGTTGTGTTCGATGTCGAATGCCCCGATGACGTAGGCGCCGCCCATTCCTCCGCCGAGGCCGATGAGGAGCCAAGGAAGCCTGGCCCGGGTCAACGTCCACACGCTGTCGCGGGATTCGACGTCTTCGGAAATGCCGCTGGCAAGCTGGTAGTCGCGCTCGGCATCCTCGATGATGACGTCCACGGCGTCGTCGATGGTGATGCGGCCGATGAGGTGGCCGTCGGCATCGACGACGGGGAGCGCGACGAGGTCGTAGCGTTCCATCAGCTTGCTGGCGCGCTCGGCCGACTCGTCGGCCCGGATGGCCACCAGCTCGTCGTCTTCTTGGAGCTCGCTGACCAGGGTGCGGGTGGTGGCTGCGCTGAGGAGCAGGTTCTTGATGCTCAGGCGGCCGGTGAGGCGGCCGTCCTCGTCTACGACGTAGACCGTGTAGACGTTGTCGAGCTCGGCGGCCTGGCGACGGATGGCGCGGATGGCCTGGGCGACGGTTTGGTCCGCCAGGACCCTGACCAACTCCTTCGCCATGATGGCCCCGGCAGTGCCCTCCTCGTAGCCCAGCAGATCCCGGATGTCCGAGGCGTACTCGGCGTCATCCAGCAAGTTGATGACCTCCTCCGCCTTCGATTCCGGTAGGTCGCCCATCACGTCCGCAGCGTCGTCCGAATCGAGCTCCTCGAGCACCTCCTCCGCGATTTCCGCCGCCGTCATGCCCGTCAGCAGGGTCGCGCGCAATTCCTCCTCGAGCTCCAGCAAAGCCTCGGCCTTGAGGTCATTTTCCAGCAGCCGGAAGAGGTACTGGGCCTCCTCAGGCCGGAGCGCGGACAGCACCTCCGCCACGTCGGTGGGGTGCAAATCCACCATCATGGCTTCCAGCTCGCTGTCCAAACCGGCTTCCAGCCGGTCCCGCACGAGTTTTAGATAGGCTTTGTCGAGGTGGAGCATCGCACCGCGAAGGTACGCACCCCTTCCGTACGGGGGTCAGCGCCGCTTCCGAAAGAACGCCCGCACCAGCTCGGCGCATTCCGCTTCTAACACCCCGCCTTCGACGACGGTCGTCGGGTGCAGGATGCGTCCTTCGAGCGTCTCGCCCCACTTCCGGAATCCCCGCTTCGGATCCGGCGCGCCGTACACGATGCGCCCGACCCGGGTCCAAAAAGCCGCACCGGCGCACATCGGACACGGCTCGAGTGTGACATACAGCGTGCACGCATCGAGGTGTTTGCCGCCGAGGAATTCCGACGCGGCCGTAAACGCCTGCATCTCAGCATGTGCGGTAAAATCGTGCAACCGTTCGCAGAGGTTGTGGCCCCTGCCGATGACCCGCCCGCGGGCCACCACAACCGCACCGACGGGGACCTCCTCCGCCTCTGCCGCAGCCTGTGCTTCTGCCAAGGCCAGCCGCATAAAATGCTCGTCATTCAGGAGTTCCATGCGGATTCAGGGTGGAGGGTGGCTGCGAGCCAGGCCTCGAGGCGGGCGATGGCGTCGTCGTTCGCGCGCACATGCGGCGGGTTGCCTGCCGGCCCGGGCACGCGTCCGCGTTCGAGGTCGGTAGAGGTGCACGTAGCGAAGCCGAAGGCGCGAGCCCAGTGCCGGGCCAAATCTTCCTGCTCAGGCTGTCCCGGCGTAGGAATCAGCACCGCCGTCCGTCCCAGCACCGCCAAATCCAGCAACGTCGAATACCCCGACCGGCACACGACGGTTCCCGCTTCCGCCAGCGCCCACGCAAGCTCCTCCGACGTCGGGTCGTACCACGTGGTCACACGCCCCGCTTGGGTGCGGCCTCCTCCAGGTTTCCCTGCGATCACAAGCCGCAGCGCATCGTCCGGTCCAGGCGCGGTTTCCATCCACGCCCGCAGTGCATGCTCCATCCGGGTGCGGTGGGGTTCGGGGCCGGAGACGAGGCCGAGGTAGAGGGGAGGTTGAGGTTGAGATTGAGGTTGAGGTTGAGGTTGAGGTTGAGATTGAGGTTGAGGTTGAGGTTGAGGTTGAGGCGCGGCTTCGCCGCAAAGGGAAGAGGGATGAGGGGCGGCTTCGCCGCGGAGGGATGAGGGGGGAGTGTGAGTGGGAGTGTGAGGGACGAGGGACGGAGGGGCGGGGAGGTGGGAGAGGG
>CAMCYM010000025.1 GCA_945883885.1 Chryseobacterium gleum | reverse complement strand
GGAAGACCTTCCAAAAACTCGCTTGACGCGGGCCTGAAACAAGCAGACGCAGAAATGCGTTCAGGGTTGCCTGAGGGTGCGAGAATTTCTTTCAAACTTCTTGCGCTTTTCACCCAACGATTGTGAATTTCTCTATATTAGCGGGCGCTCTATGCCGCATCTGGACCTCGAGTTTGTTGAAAATCAATACGTTGAATCACACATGCGCCGACTTCTGACGCTTGTCCTCTCCGCGACCGCTTGTGCGGGGGCCTGGGCCCAGCAGGATCCCCAGTATACCCAGTGGTTCATCGACCCGGTGTACATGAACCCTGCCGTCGCCGGCAACAGTGACCTGACCTGCATCTCCGGGATTTACCGGAATCAGTGGCAGGGACTCGATCGCGATCCGAAAACCGCGATGCTGAGCGGCCACACCTACGTGAAGCCCCTGCGAGGCGGTGTCATGGCCTCGTTCTACAACGACGCCTTGGGCCAAGAGACGAACAACCTCGCGAAGTTGGGCTATGCGTACCGCTTGCCCGAGTTCGGCAACGGCAGTGTGTTGAGCATCGGAGCCTCGGTTTCCATGTTCAGCAAGACCTTGGGCAACGAGTGGATTGCCATCGACGACTACACGCAAGACAACGCCATCCCGAACCAAAAAGCCTCTGCGAGCACCGTGGACGGCGACTTCGGCATCTACCTGCAAAAGCCCGGGTCGTTCTATGCAGGCTTGTCCGCTACGCATTTGGCCGAGATGGAGCTCGGACAGCTGAGCATCCGGCCCACGCGCCACTACTACGCCATGGGCGGGTACGACCACCCGCTCGATGGGGACTACCTCGTCCTGCGGTCGAATGTGCTGGCGAAGTCGGATTTGAATGCGACGATTGTGGACTTGAACGTCAATGTGTTGTGGAACCAAATGCTCTGGGGCGGAGTCTCATGGCGTCCGGGTGACGCCTTCGCGCCCACCCTCGGGTTCCAGTATGCCATGGAAGACCGCCAGCCTACCTCCTACGCGAAGCAGGTGTTCCGGCTCGGCTATTCCTTCGATGCGACCACTTCGGAATTGCGGAATTACTCGTCCGGTTCGCACGAAGTCTTCTTGAGCTACTGCTTCAAGTTCCAGTCCATTCCGGTCCAAAACCGCCACGCGAACCCCCGGTTCCTGTGACCGCATACGAATGGGCAACCTGTTCGAGTTTTCATCGTACATCCTACCGTAATCTACCCGCACGTCCCATGAAACATCTTCTGGTTGGTTTGGCGGCAGCATCCCTCCTCGCAGGGTGCTACAGCGGCCCCCAAGGGGAACTCGTCGGCGTTTACCCCCGTGAACAGTGGATTCAAATGAATCCATACGGGATGAACTACATCCACCACGGCTCCTTCACCATGGGGCCGAGCGATCAGGATGTGCCGTTCGCACTCAATACGAAGTCGAAGACGGTCACCATCCCGGCCTTCTACATGGACATCCACGAAATCACGAACAACGAATACCGTCAGTTCGTGAACTACGTGCAAGATTCGCTGTTCCGCGAGGCGCTTGCCGAGGAGAACGAGGCGTTCCAAACCGTAGAAGTGGGTGTGCCGATGGAAATCAGCGAATACCTCGGCGTGGAATACCTGTTGAACTGGGAAGAACCCATCGACATGCAGAACGAAGAACAATTCGCTCTGCTGTTCGAGAACTTCTTCTACCAGGGTTCCGACCGGTTCTACAACCAGCTGCAAGTGGATTCTCGGAAACTCGAGTACCGGTACTGGTGGCTGAACCTCCAGGCCGCTTCGAACAAGAGCACCCTCGATGAGGAATTCAGCGAGGTGAACAGCCTCAACCAGCTGCACTCCCTCAGGGGCCACAGCGACCGCTCGCAGTTCATCGTGGAGGAAGCCATCAACATTTATCCCGACACGTTGGTTTGGTCCAGGGACTTCACCTACGGCGCGAACGACCACCTGACGAAGGCCTACTTCTGGCACCCCGCGTACGACGACTATCCCGTGGTCGGCGTAACGTGGAGCCAGGCACGGGCATTCAACGCCTGGAGGACGCAGCTTCTGAACGAATGGAAGAACACGAACGGAGAAACGGTGGTTCAAGAATTCCGTTTGCCTTCTGAAGCGGAGTGGGAGTTTGCAGCACGCGGAGGCCTCGACCTGAGCCCGTATCCGTGGGGCGGCCCGTACACCCGGAACAAGCAAGGCTGTCCGCTCGCGAACTTCAAGCCGATGCGCGGAGACTACGTCGAAGATGGAGGCACCTACACGGTTCCCGTGGAGAGCTACTCTCCGAATGACTACGGCCTGTACCAAATGTCCGGCAACGTCGCCGAGTGGACGAACACCTCATTCGACGAAACGGTCTACGACTTCGCCCACGACATGAGCCCAGAGTACCACTATGCTGCAACGGTCAACGACCCGCCCAGCATGCACCGCATGGTCATCCGTGGGGGCAGCTGGAAGGACATCGGATACTACATCCAGACCGGAACGCGTTCCTTCGAATACCGGGACACCTGCAAGTCCTACATCGGATTCCGCAGCGTGATGTCGTACCTCGGCCGTGGCAAGTCGGAAAGCGAGAAGGAGTCGTGGAACGACTTCTGATCGGCTAATCGCGCGGACGTCTCGCAGGCCCAGCCTGCACCCTGATTGTGAAATTGAAACCAACACCATAAGTCAACGACCATGAAACCAGGCAGCAAGGGGTGGAAAAACCTAATGGCCAAACTCTACGGCATCGGTGCTTCCGTTGTCATCATCGGCGCTTTGTTCAAGATCCAGCACTGGGAAGGCGCTTCCGAAATGCTGGTCGCAGGACTGGGCACTGAAGCCGTCATCTTCTTCTTCTCCGCGTTCGAGAAGCAACACGAAGAACCGGACTGGACCTTGGTGTACCCCGAGCTCGCGGATCCGAAGGACGGAGCGAAAAAGGCCGACAAGAAGAAGCCCACAGGCACCGTGACCGAGCAGCTTGACGAGATGCTCAAGGAAGCTAAAATCGAACCGGCCCTGCTCGAACGTCTCGGAAACGGCATGCGCCACCTCGGCGATCAAGCAGCGAAAATGGGCGAAGTGGCCGAAGCCTCGGCGGCCACGAAGGAGTACAGTGCCAGCTTGCAGTCTGCCTCCGCGAAGGTGGGTGAATTGACCCAAACGTACGTGCAGGTAAGCGAATCGCTCACCGGCCTGGCGAACGCCTCCTCCATGGGCCCAACGGTCGGTGCAGCCATGAACCAAATGAGCGACAACCTCAACTCGCTCAACCAGATGTACAGCGCCCAGATGCAGCAATTGAAGCAGACGAGCGAGATGTACGCCGGCATGGGCGAACTGGTGAAGAATCTGAACGATTCCGTCGCCGACACGCAGGCCTACAAGGAGAACATCGCCGAGCTTTCGAAGAACCTCTCCGCGCTGAACACGGTGTACTCGAACATGCTCAATGCCATGAACGCCCGCGGCTAATCGGCCACGGACGTACTACAGGCCTACGCTATCACTATGGCAGGAGGGAAAGAAACGCCCAGGCAGCGAATGATCGGGATGATGTACCTCGTCCTGACTGCGCTGCTCGCGCTGAACATATCGAAGGAGGTCCTCAACGGCTTTGTCAAAGTCGAGAAGAGCCTCCGCACGACCCAAGGAACCTTGAACGGAAAAGTCAAGGAAACCATGGGCGAACTGGAAGGAAAGTACGCTGCAAACAAGGAGAAGGTCCAACCCTTCATGACCCAAGCGCAAGAGCTCAACAAGCGCGCGGAGGCCTTGGTGCAGTACATCACCCAACTCAAGGCGCGGTCCATGTCCGCCTCGGTAGGTGATTACGCAGAGCAAGAAGGCGCTGGCTTCTCGAAGTACATCGGCAAAGACGAGTTCGGCAACGATACGACCCTGAGCTTGATGTACATCGATAAGAAGGATGAGTACCAAAGCTTGACCGCCTTCATGGTCGGTTCTGAACCACAGGCCCCGAAGCAGGAAGAATGGTCCGCCCACATGCTCCGGGTAAAAATGGAGGAGTTCAGGGACTACATCAAGGCCATCAAGTTCAAGGACAACCTCGGAGGTACGCGCGAATTGCCAGATTACATCAAGGACCAAGTGGACGCTACGTTCCACTTCGGAACCGAGATGGAAGATGGCAAGGAGGTGCTCTGGGAGGCCGCTAACTTCTACGACGTGCCGCTGGCCGCTGTGATGCCGCTCATGACGAAGATGACGCTTGACATCCAAGACGCACAGGAGGACATCCTGGCCTGGTTGCTGAGCGGGGTCGATGCGAAGAGCTACAAGTTCACGAAGCTGCGTCCGATCGTGGTGGTGGGCCAAAACTACCTCCTCCGTGGTGACTCGATGCGCGCCGACATTTTGCTGGCCGCGTACGATGAAACGAACCGCCCGTCCATCGTGGTGGGCAGCTCGAACTTCTCCGGCACCAAGCCCTCGGGGAACGTCAACGGTACGCCGTTGAAGGTCAGCGCAGACGGCCTCGGTCTATTCCGCCGCAGCACCTCCGGAATGCCCATCGGTGACGTGACCTACGAAGGGGTTATCCGGTACCAAGGACCCGACGGAGCCATCGAAACGCATCCGTTCGTGACTCCTACGTTCACCATCGCAGAACCCGCGCTGGTCGTGTCTCCCACGAAGATGAACGTCTTCTACCGCGGCCTCGACAACCCGGTCGAAATCTCCGTTCCTGGCGTGGCGTCCGACAAACTCACGGCCACCATCAGCGGCGACCACAAGTTGACGCGGGGTGCAGATGGAACCTTCATCGTACGCCCAGGGGCCTCACCGGAAGCGAACATCACCGTCACGGCCACCATGCCGGACGGTTCGAAGAAGACCATGCCGCCGCGCAAATTCCGCGTGAAGCGGGTACCAGACCCGGTGCCGGTGTTCGCTGGAAAAGTGCCGACAGATCGCAGCATCTCGAAAGGTGATTTGCAAGTGGCTGTGGGTGTTGCCGCGCGGATGGAGAACTTCGACTTCGAAGTAGCCACCACAGTGCGCAGCTTCCGCATGACAGCTACCGTAGGCGGCAACATCGTCGAGAAAGAATCCAACTCGAACAAAGTGACCGCGGACATGAAGGCCATGCTCGAGCAGGTGCGCAAAGGCAACCTCGTCATGCTCTCTGAAATCCGTGTTGCGATGCCCGACGGTACAGACCGGATTCTCCCTTCCATCACCCTCAAAGTCAACTGACCATGAACTTCCGTTTCCTGATCACAGTTGCCCTGGCAGGTGCCTTCACGGCGTCTTCCCAAGCACAGGTTTCTAGCGTGCTCGACGGAGCGTACGTGAAAGAGACGAACATCACGAAGCGCGTCGTGCCCTATCCGGCTCTTCGGGAAGCGGATGTCATGTACACGAAGCGCGTTTGGCGCCAAATGGACTTGCGGGAGAAGGTGAATCACCAGTTCTACTACCCCATCACGGAAATCCAAGACCGAGCAAGCTTGTTCGACGTGGTGCGCAAAGCCGTGCTCGAAGAAGGGACGTTGACCGCGTACGGCACCGGGCCGGTAGGCACCGACGACGAATTCAAGTACCCCCTTTCCGCGGCACAGGTGGATTCATTGCTGAATCCGACCACCACCACCATGGTCGACACAGACCTCGATGGGGAACCCGACACGCCGACGGAGACGAAGAATTCCATCACATCGCAGGAAATCTTGTTTTTCCAGGTGAAGGAAGATTGGATTTGGGACCGCCACCGCAGCGAACGCTATGTGCGCATCATCGGCATTGCACCGATGTACGAGAAGTCGATCGGCGACGGTGACGAATCTGCGAAGTCCGTGCAACCCCTTTTCTGGCTGTACTACCCCGAATGCCGGTATGTATTCGCGAATTCCGAAGCGTTCAACCCGTTCAACGATGCGCAGCGTCGGACCTTTGAAGACATCTTCCAGAAGCGGTACTTCGCGAGCTACATCGTCAAAGAATCGAACGTCTATGACCGGAAGATTTCCGATTACGCGCGCGGTGTAGACGGCTTGCTCGAAGCAGAACGGATCAAAGACGACCTGTTCACGCTCGAACACGACCTCTGGCATTACTGATTGCAGCGCAGCTGCAGAAGAAAAGGGCGGCCCGATGTGGGTCGCCCTTTTTCGTACGCCTCGGGTGAGCGACCTTTGCGCCCGCAATGCTCAACCTCTCCGCACTCGCTGTCCACTTCGGCCCCAGGACCCTGTTTGAAGGGGTCGACCTGTTCATCGGCAAGCGCGACCGCATCGGCCTCGTAGGGCGCAACGGCGCGGGCAAGTCCACGCTGCTCCGCATCATCGCCGGAGAACAGAAGCCCTCCGAAGGTTCCGTGGCCATGCCGAAGGGCTACCGCATCGGCTACCTGCCCCAAGAAATGGAGCACAACGAGGAGGCCACTATCCTCGAGGAAGCTTCGAGCGCGTTCGATGAGGCCCAAAACCTCGAACGGCTCGTCGAAGAACTCACCCGCGAACTCGGTGAACGGACGGACTATGAATCCGTGGAGTATACGCGGCTCATCGAAGATCTGACCGACGCGAACGAACGGCTCGACCTGATCGGCGGAGCCACGCTCGAGGAACAAGTACAGCGCATCCTCCAAGGACTTGGCTTTGCCGCGAAAGACATGGACCGCAAGATGCGGGAGTTCAGCGGCGGCTGGAAGATGCGCGTGGAGTTGGCGAAGATTCTGTTGCGCAACCCGGACCTGCTGCTGCTCGACGAACCGACGAACCACCTCGACATCGAGAGCATCGAGTGGCTCGAGGGCTTCCTGAAGCAGTCCACCGGATCCATCTTGCTGATTTCGCACGACCGCGCCTTCCTCGACAACCTGACGAACCGGACCATCGAAATCACGCCGACGAAGCTGTACGACTTCAAAGCCCCGTACACGAAGTACCAGGAATGGCGGGAGGAGGAACGGCTGCGGCAGGAACAGGCCTTCAAGAACCAACAGCGGTTCATCGAAGATACCGAGGAACTGATCAACAAGTTCCGCGCAAAAAAGAACAAGGCAGCCTTCGCGCAATCGCTCATCAAAAAGCTCGACAAGCTCGACCGCATCGAGGTGGACGCCTTCAGCCAGGCGGGCATCCGGTTCCGCTTCCCGCCGGCGTCGCGCTCGGGCAAGGTGGTTGTGCGCGCGGAGAGCTTGCAGAAGCGGTTTGGGGAGCTCGAGGTTTTCTCCGGGCTGGACTTCGTCCTTGCCCGGGGCCAAAAGGTCGCCCTCGTCGGCAAGAACGGAGCCGGCAAAACGACCTTGACCCGGATCTTCCTCGGCGCAGAGACGGTGTCGGGCGACCTCCAAATGGGCCACAACGTCGACATCGGCTACTACGCCCAAAACCAAGCCGACGAGCTCGACGGCAACCTCACGGTCCTCGAAACCCTCGACGCCGTGGCCGTCGGCGACGTCCGCAAACAACTGCGGGCCCTCCTCGGCGCCTTCCTGTTCAGCGGCGAAGACGTCGACAAGAAAGTCAAGGTCCTCTCCGGCGGAGAGAAGGCCCGCCTCGCCCTCTGCAAACTCCTCCTCCACCCGTACAACCTGCTCATCCTCGACGAGCCGACGAACCACCTCGACATCGCTTCGAAGGAAGTCCTGAAGGACGCCCTCATGTCCTACGACGGCACCCTGATCGTCGTCTCCCACGACCGGGACTTCCTTTCCTCGATGACCGAGCTGGTCTATGAGGTCACGCCCATCGGCCTCAAGGAATACATCGGCGACATCCGCGCGTTCCTGCACGAAAAGCACGCCACGAGCATCCGCGCCTACGAAGCGGGCAAGCGCACCGCCCCGCCGATTGCGAAAGCACCTTCGGCCCCAACGCCCGTCGCCCCTGCAGCCCCGCCCCCTGCGTCAAAAGAGCTGAAACGCCTGAAGAACCAGGTGTCGAAGCTCGAACAGCAAGTGGCAGAGAAGGAGGCGGAACTCAAACGCATCCACGACGAACTCTCCGGACTCGACGGCAGCGACCGGAACCGCATGACCGACCTCGCCTATGCCCACGAACGGGCAGAAAAGGCGCTGGAACAGACGATGGGCGCGTGGGAAGCGGCGGTGCTCGAGGTGGAGCGGTTAGAGGCCGGTGCCTGAAGCCGCCGCCCCGACGTAGGCGCGCCATGCGGCGAGCACCTCGCTGAGGTCGGCGGGGAGCTCGGAATCGAACTGCATCCAAGCGCCCGTCGCGGGGTGGCGGAAGCCGAGCGTCTTTGCGTGGAGGGCTTGGCGGGGCAGCCGGGCGAATTGGTGGTCGAGGAACCGGTGGTAGGCGGCACCGGGGCGGCCTTTGACCGGGACGGCACCGCCGTAGGAGGTATCGCCGAAGAGGGGGTGGCCGATGTGCTGCATGTGGACCCGGATTTGGTGCGTGCGGCCGGTTTCGAGCTTGCACTCCACGAGCGTGACAAGGCCGAGCCGTTCGAGGACCCGGAAATGGGTGGCGGCATGCTTGCCTTCGTCGCCGTCGGGGAAGACGGACTGCAGCTTGCGGTCGCGGCGGCTTCGGCCGATGTGGCCCGTCACCGTCCCATCCCGCTCGAGGTCGCCCCACACCAACGCATGGTAGCGGCGCTCCACCGTCCGGTCGAAGAATTGCAGGCTCAAGTCGGTCATCGCCGGCTCGGTTTTGCCCAGGACCATGAGCCCCGTCGTGTCTTTGTCGAGGCGGTGGACTAACCCAGGCCTCGGGATCTCCCCCGTCCGCGCCACAAGCGGATCGAGCATCAGGTGGTGGGCGACGCCGTGCACCAACGTGCCGGTGAAATTCCCGTTGCCCGGGTGCACGACGAGGCCGGCGGGCTTGTTGAGGACAAGCAGCTCGGCATCCTCGTGGACGATGTCGAGGTCCATGGGCTCGGGCACGAGGACGTACTCGATGACCGGCCGCGGCAATTCGATGGTGACCACGTCGTCGCCGCGGACCTTGTGGTTCGGCTTGACCGGAACGCCGTTGACGCGGACATAGCCGGCGTGGGCCGAGACCTGCAACTTCGTCCGCGACATGTTCGCGACGAGGTTCGTCACGAAGCGGTCCACGCGGAGCGGGGTTTGGCCTGCATCGGCCACCAGCCGGTGGTGCTCGTAGAGCTCCTCCTCTTCGTCCGCGCCGGGCTCGAAGCCCTCTTGATGCTCCGCCATCAGCGGGCGATGACCAGCTGCACCGTGCGGCCGGCGGCGTCTCTGAAGTGGTACAGGCCCGGTGCCAGGCCGGCAGGGACCGTGACGCGGGCGCCGGGGAGGGCGGTGCCGGACTGAACGGTGCGCCCGGTGCCGTCGAGGAGCAGCCAGAGCCCCGGTGCCGCCCCTTCCACGAGGCACTCCCCGTCCGTCGGGTTCGGGTAGGCGCGCAGTGCCGGGGGGGCAAGTGGCGATTCCAGGGCGGTCCAGGTGTCCTGTTTGCCGGCCCGGAGGACGGGGCGGACCATCAGGGAGCCGGCGATGGTGGAGGGCGTCCACGCGCCGCCGAGTCCGAGGGCGTAGTGGAGTCGGCCGGGGTTCGCGTCCGTGTTCTTGTCGAGGCCGATGTTCAGCATCGTGGTCGACTCCTGCACCCAGCCGACGTGGACCGTGCCTTCGACGGGGATGGGGTCGTCGAAGCTGTAGTAGTGGAACAGGTCGTAGCCGTCGGTGAAGTATTGGGGCGTGTGGAACAGGAAATTCTCGCCGAGTTCTTCGCCGGGGAGGCCGCCGTCGTCCGCCCATGCGCGCAGGAGGAAGTTCGCCGCGTCCGCGTTCGTGTAGTAAGGCGTGAAGTGGATGGCCAAACCGAGCAAGGTGTCTGGCGTTGCAAGCGCAAACCGGTACGCCGCACGGCCGCCCGCCGCGGTCAGCGACCAGGCCTTTTCCGCAGAGCCGTCGTCGTAGGCGTAGTCGTTGAGGAATTCTTGGGTGAAGACGACGGAGTCGTTGTCCGCTACCCCCACCTTCTCGGTGTGCAGCAACCCGATGGAGCTGGCATAGAAGCCCACGTCGAAGCGGGCACAGGTGTCGTTGACCGTGGGGTCGAAGGCGAACACCGGGCCGGCCGGGCCATCGCCGATGAAGTAGCCGGTGGTGAACGTGGAGGCGGGTGGGATGTTCGTCAAGGAAAATCCATTCGGGAACACCGTTCCTGCCGCTTCTTCCTCGTACCGGACGGTGAAGCCGCCGGTGACGTTGTCCGACTGGGTCGCGGAAAAGTTGCGGTGGTACGTGGTGGCACTGTCACGCATAAAGAGCTCGGGAGCCGTCACATAGTGCGTCCACGGCATGCGCGTGTATTCGCGCAGCAACGTGTTCACCGGCTCGGTGAAGGCGATTTCGCTGAACACGCTCCACGTCTCTGGATCGATGGCGTCGTCAAGCAGCACGTAATCGAGGTGCCACAGGTCCGCGTTGCCGCCGAGTGCGCCGTCGTTGCGGAAGCGGAACTGGAAGCCGCCGAAGAGGTGGATCTGCTGGTCCACCGGCACGATGTGCCGCTCGAAGGTGGTCGTAGGGGCTGTGTCCGTCGACCACACCTCGGTCCAAAACTCCTCTCCCGTCACCCCGTCCACACCGCGGTACTCGAGCACAATCCGGTCTTCGCCCGGCTCAGGAGCATTGCCCCTGCCGCCCGCCTGCAGATGAAATACGAGGTGGATGTTCGACTCCGCCGTGTAGCCGTTCAGGTTGATGAGCCGGGAAGTTAGCGTGTCCGCCCAGCCCGAGGAGGCCCCGAAGCTGTAGGGGTAGCCGTCGGCACGCAAGCCGTCGAGGGTCACTACGCCGATGGTGGGCGCATCGAGGGAAAAGGTGGTCGTGATCCGCGCCGACGCGTCTTCCCACCGCCGGTACTCCTCGAATTCTGCCCCCGCCCCGGGCAAGGATGGCGTCGAAAAGTCGTCAAAAAAGGGCAGCGACAAGGCGCCTCCGCGGTCTGCAGCCGGGCGATCCGTGCGCTGTGTCGCGACAGCCACCGGCACGGCCCACAGATCTGATTCCACTTCGCCGAGCCCGGTGGACGGTTGGGCCCACGCGCCGAACGCTGTGCACCCCCACCCCGCGGCAAGCAAGAAAAGGCCCCTCCCCATGCGATGTGCGGCGTTCACGTTCATTCGTCGTTTGTTCCTGTCCACTCCTCCGGAAGTCCGAGTTCAAGGTCCACCTCGGTCCCGGCAGGCACTTCGCTCCCCGTGCCCGAAGACACGTCAAAACGCGTGACGCGCAGATTTGTTGTGTCACCTCCCGCTGCCGTAGCCCGGGCCGACAAGGACACGAGCCCGAGCGCGAGCCGGTTGAGGAGCAGCGAGTCGCGGGCCGCCGAGTAGCTCAGGCCCAGCAGCGCCGGGACTTGGACGCGGCCCCCGTCGGCCGAGCCGTACACCACCGTAAGCGAAGCACCCCGCGAGTACCGGGAACCGGAGGACACTGTGCGGCCGCGGGCGTCCGTGATGCGGATGACCTTGTTCAGGAGGGTGGTGTGTGGTTCGGCGACCTCGGTGATGCGGAATCCCTTGTTTTGCAAGATGATGCGGGCGACGGCGAGGTCTTGCCCCTCCTTCACACCGATGGACTCGCTGGGTGGCAAGGCGCGGTAGGTGGTGAGGTAGACGAGGCGTCCGCCCTTGATTTGGCTGCCGGGAGGCGGGACCTGGTCGGCGACGTGGTGGGGTTCTGCGCCGTCCTTGTAGACGCTGTCGAGTTGCATGGGCTCGAGACCGGCCTCCTCGAGCGCCTCTACGGCAGCTTCCCGCTCCATGCCCCGCACATCGGGTACGCTGATGACGTCCCCCCGGCGGCTGTACCATTGGAGCAAAAACCACGAGGTCGTCAAGACCACCACCCATACCCCTACCAGCTTCAGCACCCACCGCACCAGGGTCGGGCGTTCGGGCGGCTCCAACCCAAATCTATCGAGCAAGGCGTTCAGCATCGTAGCGTGCAAGGTAGGTCAGGCCTCCAATTCCTCCGCGAGGGCGTTGTCGTAGGTGTTCCGCCACTCCTCGCACATGCCGAAGGGGTGTCCGTCGATTTGGAGCTTGCCCTTCGTGACGTGGCCGAGCAGTACCGACGGCACACTGTGGCGCTCGAGCAGGTCGAGCAAGCCGTCCTGCGCATCCTCGGTGCAACTCACCACCGCACGTCCTTGGCCCTCCCCGAAGAGGAAGGCATCGAGGCGGATGTCGTCGTCTGTAACCACGTCAAAGCCCAGGCCGGAAGGCATCGCCATCTCGAGCAAGGTGACGAACAGGCCCCCGTCTGCGACGTCATGTGCGGCGCTCAGTACCCCTGCCACGGCTGCTTCACGCAACAAGGTGTGGAGCTTCCCTTCCGCTTCGAGGTTGAAATGCGGGGCAGGGGAACGCCGGACGCCCACGAGGTTTGCGAGGTATTCGCTGGAACCGAGGTCGTTCGTGACTTCGCCGAGGAGGAAGATGAGCTCACCTTTTTCCTTGAAATTCAAAGAAGTATGGTGGTC
>CAMCYM010000024.1 GCA_945883885.1 Chryseobacterium gleum | reverse complement strand
CATCGAGCTGGCTCGCACCCACGAAGCATGCTTCGTCGATGTAGGCCGCTTTCAGCACCAGCTTGTCCGATTTCTTCGAAAAATCCTTGATCAACCGCGCCGGCACGTTGCCGACTTCAGCCGCCAGCAAAGCTGTTTGGCCTTTCAGTGAACCATAGAGTTCTTCGAAGTTCTTGCTTTCCGTACGCTCCAGTGCTTTGCGCAAGAGCGTGTTCTTTACCACCCGAACAGAGATGCCACGCTTGTAGCACTCCCGGCGGAAACCCGTGGTTTCCTCCGAGTTCATGCCCGTCGCATCCGTCAGGTAAATCACATTGCGATCCGCCAACACCTGGGAGATCTCTGCGATCACTTGGTTCTTTTCTTCGCGAGTCATTTTTCCTCAGGATTATGCGACCGCCGACTTGGCATCCACCCGTACACCCGGACCCATGGTCGAGCTCAAGTGAATGCTTACCATGTAGGTACCTTTTGCTGCCGACGGCTTCAACCGCATCAAGGTGGTCAGTACTTCCGACGCGTTCTCACGCAGCTTGTCCGCCGTAAAGGAGGTCTTGCCGATGGACGTGTGCACGATGCCGTACTTGTCAACCTTGAAGTCAATCTTACCGGACTTAACGTCCGTTACCGCTTTCCCCACCTCCATCGTGACCGTTCCCGACTTCGGGTTCGGCATGAGTCCGCGGGGACCCAGGATACGTCCCAGGGTACCCACTTTGCCCATTACTTGGGGAGTGGTGATGATGACGTCGATGTCGGTCCAACCGCCCTTGATCTTCTCTAAGTAGTCGTCGAGACCCACGTGGTCGGCTCCTGCATCCTGTGCCTCCTGAACTTTGTCAGGATTACAGAGTACCAGCACGCGCACCGCCTTGCCCGTTCCGTGAGGAAGGGAGACAACGCCACGCACCATTTGGTTCGCCTTTCGGGGGTCTACGCCCAAACGCACAGCGATGTCCACGGAAGCGTCGAACTTCGTCCGCGACAAGTCCCGCACGAGTGCGGAAGCCTCTGCCAACGTGTACGACTTCGAAGCGTCAAACTTCTCCGCGACAGCCTTTTGGTTCTTTGTTAATCGTCCCATTTTGCGCTTGTTACGACATTAGAAGGGGCGATCACCTTCGACGCGAATGCCCATGCTCCGTGCCGTTCCCGCAACCATCGACATCGCCGATTCGATTGTGAAACAGTTCAGATCTGGCATTTTGTCCTCTGCAATCGTGCGGATTTGGTCCCACGAAACTTCTGCGACCTTTTTGCGGTTCGGTTCTGATGATCCGCCTTTGAGTTTGGCGATTTCCATCAGTTGAACTGCGGCCGGAGCAGTCTTGATGACAAAGTCAAACGACTTGTCCGCGTAGACCGTAATCAGCACCGGGCACACCTTCCCCGCTTTATCCTGGGTCCGCGCATTGAACTGCTTGCAGAACTCCATGATGTTCACCCCCTTGGAACCCAAAGCAGGTCCCACGGGAGGTGACGGGTTGGCCGCACCGCCTTTGATTTGCAGCTTGATGAAAGCTACTACTTCTTTAGCCATGAGTTGTTATATAGTGAACAGTCCTCGGCGCGCGCGAATGGGAAGCATTCAGGGACACTGCGACGACCCAGGCTGTCTGTTCCAAGTTTAATTCTCCTTTTCCACCTGCATGTAGCCAAGCTCTACCGGCGTCTTCCGCCCGAAAATCTTGACCATCACCTTCAGCTTTTTCTTGTCCTCGTTGACTTCTTCGATGTTTCCGAGGAAACCCGTGAACGGTCCATCCGTGACCTTTACCATTTCCCCGATCTTGTAGGGAATCAGCATTTCCTCGTCCGTATCAATCATGTCGTCAATGACCCCGAGGATTCGGTTCATTTCAGACTGACGCACCGCAAGGGGTTCCCCTTTCTTCTCGGCACCCAAGAAGCCGATGACTCCGGTTACGTTCCGGACCAGGTGAGGCAATTCCCCTACAAGCGCCGCCTCGAGGTAGATGTACCCCGGATAGACGTTGCGTTCTTTGCTGACCTTTTTCCCGTTCCTGATTTGGAAAATCTTCTCCACAGGAATGAGAATTTGCCCCACGTAATGCTGCATGCCCTCAGCGGTCAGGACAGCTTCGAGGGTCTCTTTGACCTTCTTTTCCTGGCCGCTGATGGCACGCACTACGTACCACTTCTTTTCAATGTCGTTCATAACGGAGGCAGACACGACGTCAGAAGATGGAGTAAATCAGACCGATGAGGCCGTTCCAAAGGGAACCTTCGGGATTCACGCCGAAGATCCAATCCATCAGGAACACCACACCGGCAATCAACAAGGAAGACACGAACACAAGCACAGCCGACCCCTGCAACTCACGCCACGTGGGCCAAGTCACTTTGGTCATCAGTTCCTGGTAGGATTCCTGCAGGTATGCGATGAAGGAGGACATGCGATTCAAATTTGCACGGGCGGCAGGACTCGAACCTGCAACCAATGGTTTTGGAGACCACTACTCTACCATTGAGCTACGCCCGTAGATGGGAAAGAAGGCCCCCCATTCGGAGGCCTTCTTTCTAAATCTACGTTGAAGGAGGCGAACCTCCTGATTATGCAATCACCTCGGTCACCTGACCGGCACCCACCGTACGGCCGCCCTCACGGATGGCGAAACGGAGACCGCGGTCCATGGCGATCGGGTTGATCAAGCTCACCTCGATGGTGACGTTGTCACCCGGCATGACCATCTCACGACCCGCCTCGAGCACAATCTCACCGGTCACGTCCGTGGTACGGAAGTAGAACTGGGGACGGTACTTGTTGTGGAACGGCGTGTGACGACCACCTTCTTCCTTCTTCAGGATGTACACCTCAGCCTTGAAGCGGGTGTGCACCTTGATGGAGTTCGGCTTCGCGATGACCATCCCGCGGCGGATGTCCTTCTTGTCGATACCACGGAGGAGCAAACCGACGTTGTCGCCAGCCTCACCGCGGTCAAGAATCTTACGGAACATCTCCACACCCGTTACCGTAGAGGTCATCTTCTCTTCCTGAAGACCGAGGATTTCAACCGGATCGCTCGTGTTGATGACTCCGGTCTCAATCCGGCCCGTGGCAACCGTGCCGCGACCCGTGATGGTGAAGACGTCCTCGACAGACATCAAGAAGGGCTTCTCGTTGTCGCGGGGCGGGATCTCGATCCACGTATCGACAGCATCCATGAGGGTCATGACCGTGTCCACCCACTTTCCTTCGCCGTTCAACGCACCGAGTGCAGAACCCTGCACGACCGGTCCGTTGTCGCCGTCGTACTCGTAGAAGCTCAACAACTCGCGGATTTCCATCTCGACGAGTTCGAGAAGCTCCGGGTCATCGACCATGTCGACTTTGTTCATGAAGACCACCATCCGCGGAATACCGACCTGACGGCCGAGCAGGATGTGCTCGCGCGTTTGCGGCATCGGACCGTCCGTGGCAGCCACTACGAGGATGGCACCGTCCATTTGGGCAGCACCCGTAACCATGTTCTTCACATAGTCGGCGTGACCCGGGCAGTCCACGTGAGCGTAGTGACGGTTCGCCGTCGAGTACTCCACGTGTGAAGAGTTGATCGTGATACCCCGCTCCTTTTCTTCCGGAGCGTTGTCGATCTGGTCAAACGAACGCGCCTCGCTCAGACCCTTGTCTGCGAGAACCTTCGTGATGGCCGCGGTAAGGGTGGTCTTACCGTGGTCGACGTGACCGATGGTGCCGATGTTTACGTGCGGCTTGGAACGGTCGAACGTTTCTTTTGCCATTGCTGGTGATATTAACGGTGGAACTGATTGATTATTAGAGCCAATGACGGGAATTGAACCCGTGACCTCATCCTTACCAAGGATGCGCTCTACCCCTGAGCTACATCGGCTTGAATTCTAACGTGGAGCGGAAGACGAGATTCGAACTCGCGACATTCAGCTTGGAAGGCTGATGCTCTACCAACTGAGCTACTTCCGCGTGGTACCCGGGGCAGCCGAAGATGCTTCCGGTAGTGGGGGTAATAGGAATCGAACCTATTCAGTCATAGACAACAGATTTACAGTCTGCCCCGGCTCTCCAGCTCCGGCGTACCCCCGTATTCAAGATGTGGAGCCTCTTCCATTCAGAAGAGGGCATCCACCCATGAGACGCGCGATGAGCCGGTGGAGGGATTCGAACCCCCGACCCGCTGATTACAAATCAGCTGCTCTGGCCAACTGAGCTACACCGGCGTCGTTGTCAAAGAACCTCCGGAAAAGACAAATGCCGCCCCGGATTCAGGACGGCAAATGTACACAACAAATCGGTGCTTGCAAAAGCCATTCCAAATCTTTTCGACAAAGGCCGAAAATCCGCGGAACGGCCCGTTCACGGCGGTTCAGTGCCCTTTCTTCCGCTTCACCATTTGGCCCCGGATGGCTTCTACCACTTCGTCACATGCCACCTCAAAACTGTCCGACCGACGCTTCGCGAAATAATCCGTTCCTGGCACGTGAACCTTGATCTCTGCCACCTTGTTCGCGTGGTCCGAATTCCGCTCGAGCCGCAAAAACACTTCGCCGGAAATTAGCTGGTCGTGGAACGTCCCCAACTTCGCTAACCGAGCCTCAATGAAATCCAACAGCTTGCGATCGGCATCAAAATGGATGGAGTGAATCTGCACCTGCATGGAATGAATGGATTACGGCTCCTCCCCCGGACGTACATCCAGCGGACTTGCCTGGTGAATGTCCTTCAAACGGCCCAACGAGTGGTGGGTGTATACCTGAGTAGACCCTAAGCTCGCGTGGCCCAGCAGCTCCTTCACCGCGGCCAGTTCTGCCCCCCGACTGAGCAAGTGGGTTGCGAACGTATGCCGAAGCACGTGAGGGCTGGTTTTGTGCAGGCTGCTCACCAAATTGAGGTAGTGGTTCACCCGGCGGTACACGAAGGAGGGATACAACTCCCGTCCTGCATCGGTGATGAACAAGTACTCCGAATGGAAGGGGCGCAACTTCAGATGCTCTTCAATGGCCTCGAGCGTCTCAGGCAACAGGGGCACGCGGCGTTCTTTGAACCCTTTGCCCCAGACCCGCAACTCTTTCCGGTCCGCATCGCAGTCTCCCTGCCGCAAGCCGATGAGCTCTGAAAGCCGGATGCCCGTCTCATAGAGAAGCGCCAGCATGGAGCGGTCCCGACGGCCTTTCCAATCCTCAGCAAAGACCCCTTCGTCCATCAAATCCCGCATGGCATACTCCGGAACGACCTCCGGCAGCCGCTTGTCGAGCTTCGGGAGGGTCACTGCTTCGGCGGGATCGGACTCCATTTGGCCCGTTCGCCGGGCAAAACGGACGAACGTCCGGTATGCACTCACCTTCCGGTGGATGGTCCGCGGCGCCTTGCCTTCCCGCATCATTTCTACGACCCAGGTGCGGATCCAGTCGCTCTTTGCCTTCAACAAATCCGACTCCTCGAAGCGCTCTGCAAAAAATCGGCTCAACTGATTGAGATCCGACCGGTAGCACCTCAACGTGTGCACCGAACCACGCTTCTCCTTCTGGAGGTACTCCAGAAACTCACTGATATGCGCGGCCGTGCTCTTCACTGGGTGATACTAAAATGCAAAATGGGCAACCTGCCGGTAGGAAGGTCGCCCATTTTCAATGAAAATCCAAACTTACTCGTTGCCGAGTTGCATGGTGTTCTTGTAGACTGCCTTCTTCTGGGCCTCGCGCTTGATTACGCTCGGCTTCACGAATTCCTTGCGCACACGCAGTTCGCGCATCCGCTTCGTGCGGTCAAACTTCTTCTTGAAGCGCTTCAGTGCGCGCTCGATGTTGTCTCCTTCTTTGACCGGAATCGAAAGCATGGGTTCTCAATTAGGACGGCAAAGGTAGTGCAAATCGGATTCAAAATCCAAATCAACTCCCGCGCAGCACTTCCCGTGAAATCACCAATTTCTGGATCTCACTGGTTCCTTCTCCGATGGTGCACAGCTTGCTGTCCCGGTAGAACTTCTCGGCCGGGAAATCCTTCGTGTAGCCATACCCTCCGAGCACCTGCACGCCATCGGTGGCCACAGCCACGGCCGTCTCGCTCGCGTCGTACTTCGCCATGGCCGACAACCGCGTGACTGAAAGGCCACGCTCCTTCGCGTCACAGGCCGCCCACGTGAGCGCTTCAGCCGCCTCAATCCGGACATGCATGTCTGCCAACTTGAAGGCAATGGCCTGGAACGTGGCAATCGGCTTCCCGAACTGCTCGCGCTCGAGTGCATAGTTGCGAGCCGTTTCAAGGGCCCCCTTTGCGATGCCGAGCGCCAGAGAAGCGATGCTGATGCGGCCCCCATCCAGAATCTTCATCGCCTGATGAAATCCGTCTCCCACCGTTCCGAGCACCTGGTCATCGGACACGAAGCATTGGTCAAAAATCAGCTCGGCCGTCTCTGAGCAGCGCATCCCGAGCTTGTTTTCCTTCTTGCCTCCAGCAAAACCTTCCGCCCCACGCTCGACCACGAATGCAGTAATGCCCTTGCTGTCGAGCAAATCGCCCGTACGCGCCAGGACTACAACCACGTCCGCAGAAATGCCGTGGGTAATCCAGTTTTTCGTGCCATTCAGAACCCACCCACCCCGAGCGGCATCGCGCACCGCAGTGCACTGCATGCGCATCGCATCGGAACCCGTATTTGCTTCGGTCAGCCCCCATGCACCCAGGTGGGTGCCCGCGGCGAGGGCGGGGAGCCAGCGCTGCTTTTGGGCCACCGAGCCGAAGGCGAGGATGTGGCCGACACACAACGAATTGTGCGCAGCGACCGACAAAGCAAAGCCACCGCAAACCCGGGCTAACTCCTCAAGAATGGTCTTGTACGCCGGATATCCGAACCCCGCTCCACCGTACTCCTCGGGAACCAAAACCCCCAGCATGCCCAAGTCCCCGAGCTTCCGCAAGGCTTCCCGCGGCAGGGTCTGTGACTCATCCCACTCCGATCGAAATGGCAGCACTTCCTGCTCTGCGAAGTCCCGAGCAGCTGCTCGGATAAGCTCCAGATCTTCCGACGTCGTCCAGTCCATGGTCACTGCATTGAGGACAGCAAAGGTCGGACAACAGGCGCCACCTTCTCACATGCAGCCCGACCTCCCAAGCCATCAATTTCGAGCAGAAATGCAAAGCCCGCTACCCGGCCCCCTTCCATCCGGACGAGTTCTGCCGCAGCGCATGCGGTCCCGCCCGTCGCCAGCACATCGTCGTGGATAAGGACCCTGCCGCCGAAGGGCAGGGATCCGGTTTGGAGCTCCAGCATACCCTCGCCATATTCGAGCGCATAGGCGACTTGCCACACCGGCCCTGGCAACTTGCCAGCTTTGCGCGCCGCCACGAAAGGCACGTTCAAGACCCGCGCCAGACCTACGCCGAAGAAAAATCCGCGGCTTTCGATGGCAACCACCGCATCGATGTGTCCGAGGTGTTCGCGCACACGCTGGGCGATGGCCTCCTCGATCTCGGGACCGAGCTCAGGATCTCCCCAAAGCCGGGAAAGGTCCATGAAGCGAATGCCTGGCTTCGGGAAATCGCGGACGAGGCGAACTGCTTGAGCACATCGGGTAGACAAGTCGTTCATGGGCGCTGGGATTCGCAGAGCACAAGGTACGGTCTCCACCGGCGGAGCAATGAATCGCCGATGGCGGGAGAATTTGCCAAATCCTCCACGGAGGAAAGCGGATGGTGCTTGCGGTAACGCTCAATCGCCCGAGCTCCCTCGCTTCGGATGTACGGATGGCGCCGCATCGCATCCCAAGAAGCCGTATCCGCGCACAGCCGAACCTGCCCATCAGGAGCTACCCGGAACCGGGGCAACAGGGCTTCTACTTGGTCAGGATAGATGCCCCAAACTTCCCGGAGTTGGTCGGTGGACACAAAGCCACCCAGGGACTCACGGTACCGCACGATGCGACCCGCCAAGGCCCCCCCGATGCGCGGCAGCGCTTCCAGCGCCGCGCTGTCCACCCGATTCAAATCCAGCACGCGCTCTGGTTCTTCGGATGCCTTGAATACGGTTCGATCTTCCCAGTTCAACTTTCTCGCTTGTGCAGGCCTCGAGGGAATGTCATCGAGAAACACCAGCAGCGAATCCACCCCCCACGGATCGCGCGCCGATTCCTCCACCCGCAAGGACGCCGGGAACCACTCCGGATGCCACCGCCAGCACAGCACACAACTTCCCCAGACCAGTCCTACCAGGACCAGTCCCCCTCGCGTCTCCCACTCCATGTCCTTCGCGTTATGCGTGCTTGCGGATCTCGCCCGACTTCACCCGAGCCATGTAGTTCCGCAGATCTGCAAGCACTTCCGGTGCGAGGAAGTAGAGACCCAGGATGTTCGGGAAACACATCGCGAAAATCATGGCATCTCCGAAATCGAACACGCTGGACGCTGAAATCGCGGAGCCCACCACCACGAACCCGCAGAAGATTGCTTTGTAAACGAACTCTGCCCGCTTCGATTCACCGAAAAGGAAGGTCCACGCTTTGAGTCCATAGTAGCTCCACGAAATCATGGTGCTCAGCGCGAACAGAATCACCGCAAGCGAAAGCAGGGGTGGGAACCAAGGGATCACGGAACTGAAAGCTTGGGAGGTCAAGTCGATGGACTGAAATCCATCCTGCTGGGCCTGCAATGCAATCGCCTCCGCACCTGCACCACCGTAGTTCGTCATCACAATCACGAGTGCCGTCATCGTGCAGATGACCACCGTATCGATGAACGGTTCCAGCAACGAGACGAGTCCCTCCGAAATCGGCTCATCCGTTTTCGCCGCAGAGTGGGCGATGCTGGCAGAACCGATGCCTGCCTCGTTCGAGAATGCTGCACGCTTAAAGCCCTGAATGATGACCCCGATCATCCCCCCGTAAAGGGCATTGTTGCTGAACGCACCATTGAAGATCGCCTTGAATGCGTCCGGAACGAAGGAAATGTTCGCCCCGATTACGATGAATGCACCGAACAGATAAATGGCAATCATGAACGGAACCAACTTGTCTGTCACTTTCGCGATGCTCTTGATCCCCCCGATGATGATGATGGCCACCACTGCGGCAGTGACCAAGCCGAAGACCCAACCGTGGCCGTACAGGAAGCTCGATTCCCCTCCGGTCACCGCGATCAGTTGCTTCGTGGCCACATTGACCTGCACCATGTTGCCGCCTCCGAAAGAACCGCCGATGCAGGCCACAGCGAAGATGGCTGCAAGCACCTTGCCCAAGGACCCCATCCCCCGCTTCGCTAAGCCATCGCGCAAGTAGTACATCGGGCCACCCGAGACCGTTCCATCGGCGTTGTTCCGCCGGTACTTCAGGCCGAGCGTGCATTCTACGAACTTCGAACTCATCCCCATGAGCCCCGCGAGGATCATCCAAAACGTGGCTCCAGGCCCACCGATGCTTACCGCGAGCGCGACGCCTGCAATGTTACCGACCCCGACCGTACCGCTCAATGCGGCGGTGAGCGCTTGGAAGTGGGACACTTCTCCTTTATGCGTCGGGTCGTCGTACTTCCCACGCACAACATCGAGGGCATGCCGGAAGCCCCGGACGTTGATGAAGCGGAAGAACACGGTAAAAAACACAGCGCCAGCCACGAGCCACAGCAGCACAAATGGCACCTGCATGCCCCCTCCGAGCGGGAGTGAAAAGAAGATGACCTTCATGACCACCGCTGTAATCGGAGCCATGACCTCGTTGATTTGGTCATCGACCGATTTCCCCGCTTCAACAGCAAAGCGCATGAACTGGAGTCCTTTTCCGAAGAACTCCCCCAGGAAGAAAAGCAATGTATACATGGTTCAGGTTTGGCGAGCAATATACAACCGCGTTGAGAGGTGCACCGGCTGCTCTTTGTGGCTGGAGGAGGATTCTTTACCGCCGTGCTAACTCTGCCCCCATCTCGACCCGCAATGCCTCGGATTCTGCGCGCGCAGCCGCCGCGAAGTCCGGACCGGCCGAGGCGTACAGGATGGACCGGGAAGCGTTGACGAGCAGGCCGCACCCGGGCGCCCAGCCAGCTTCCGTCACGTCGGCGAGGGTGCCGCCTTGGGCGCCTACGCCCGGAACGAGGAAGAAATGGTCGGGGGCGAGGGCGCGTGCGCGGGCCAACTGCTCCGGCCGGGTGGCGCCGACGACGAACATCAACCGGTCCGGCCCGGACCAGCCGATGGCCCGGCGGATCACGCGCTCGAACAATGGGGGATCGCCGTGGAATTCGAAGTCCTGCGCGCCGGGATTTGAGGTGAGGGCCAAGAGCACCGTCCATTTCCCAGGACCGTGGTCGAGGAAGGGGCGCACGCTGTCTTCACCCATGTACGGAGCCACCGTCACGGCATCGGCGCCGAGGCTGTCGAACAGGGCGGAGGCATAGCGACCGGAAGTGTTGCCGATGTCGCCGCGCTTCGCATCGGCAATGACGAGGCAGGACTTAGGGATGTCCGCGATGATGCGCGCACACGCTTCCCAACCCGCCGCGCCGTAGGCCTCGAAGAAGGCGAGGTTCGGCTTGAATGCTACCGCGGAATCGGCCGTGGCTGCCACAATTTCTCGGCAGAACGCCTCCATGCCGGCGACCCCGCTGCCGCACGAGGCGGGGATGCGCTGCGGATCCGGGTCGAGGCCGACGCAGAGGTAAGAACCGCGCGCAGCGATGGCCGCCGAGAGGTCTGCACGTCCGTTGAACATGCCGCGAAGTTCAGCCATTCGCGAGCATTTCCGCCTGTTCGGCCGCTTGCAATGCGGCGAGAAGCGCACCGAGATCCCCGCCGAGCACCGCCCCGAGTGCATGCGAAGTCCAGCCGATGCGGTGGTCGGTCACGCGGCCCTGCGGGAAATGGTAGGTTCTGATTTTCGCTGACCGGTCGCCGGTGCTAACCAAGGTTTTCCGTGTTGCGGCTTGTGCGTCCCGCTGCGCGGCACGCGCCAAATCAAACAACCGCGAGCGAAGCACTTCCAGCGCACGGTCATAGTTCGCGTGCTGGGATCTGCCTTCTTGGCACTCCACCACGACGCCCGTAGGCAGGTGGGTCAGGCGCACGGCCGATTCGGTCTTGTTCACGTGCTGCCCGCCCGCACCGCTTGATCGATAGGTATCTCGCCGCACGTCTGCCAAATTCAGCACCACATCGACCTCCTCTGCGACGGGCATCACTGCGACCGTCGCAGCGCTGGTATGGATGCGTCCTTGCGATTCCGTTTCCGGAACGCGCTGCACCCGATGCACCCCGCTCTCGAACTTCAACGCACCGTATACGCCATCTCCCTCCACCCGCGCGATGACTTCTTTGTATCCACCGACCGCGCCTTCGCTCGCCGACACCAACTCAAGCTGCCAACCCTTCGATTCGATGAAGCGCGCGTACATGCGGAACAGGTCGCCCGCAAACAGCGCGGCCTCATCGCCGCCCGTGCCCGCGCGCACCTCGAGCACAGCAGACCGGTCATCCGCCTCGTCCTTCGGAAGCAGCGACAGCCGCGCCGCCTCCACAGCGGCTGCCGTAGCCGCCACCAAACGGTCCCATTCTGATTTGACCCATGCGCGCAATTCGGCATCTCCGGACGCAGCCCATTCCCGCGCACTGGCCTCTTCTTCCAAGGCTGCACGCAATGCCGCGTACGCCAGCGCAGCGGGCTGCAATCGGCCGTGTTCCCGCATCATCTGCCGAAAGCGCACCGAATCTGCGATGACCTCTGGATCCGAGAGGAGCTTTTCGACCTCGCGGAAACGGTCTTCGACCGGCCGTAACCGATCTAACAGCGTCTCTGCTGTCATCAGGCGCCGTACTCGAAGGTCCCGTGCGGCCCTGCCACGGTCACACGTGGGCCGACCGTCGACGGCTCCACACGTCCCACGATGCGCGCGGCAATGCCGACGGCTTCAGCGCGATCTGCGATGGCCGCTGCCGTCACTTCATCGGTATAGACCTCCATCCGGTGGCCCATGTTGAACACGCGGTACATCTCGCGCCAGTCCATTCCGCCTTCGCGTTGGATCAGGGAGAACAGCGACGGCGTCGGGAACAGGCCGTCTTTGATGACATGGAGGTCCGAGAGGAAGTGGAGGATCTTGGTTTGGCCCCCACCGCTGCAATGGACTAACCCGTGGATGCGGTCCCGGAATTCGCGCACCACCGGCATGAGGAGCGGCGCGTAGGTCCGGGTGGGGGAAAGCACCAGCTTGCCCGCATCGAGCGGCACCCCGTCCACAGCGTCGGTGAGCCCCATGGAACCCGCGTACAGCAGTTCTTGCGGCAATCCCGGATCGCATGTCTCCGGGTAAGCCTGCAGATACGATTTTTTGAAAACTTCGTGCCGCGCAGCCGTCAGTCCATTCGAGCCCATCCCCCCGTTGAATTCGGATTCCCATGCCGCTTGCCCGCCGCTCTCGAGTCCCAGCACCACATCGCCCGCTTCAATCCGCGCATTGTCGATGACTTCGTCGCGGCGGATACGCGCCACCACGGTAGAATCCACCACCACCGTCCGCACCAAATCACCCAAGTCCGCAGTCTCGCCTCCCGTCGATTGCACATCCACCCCCCAAACCCGCAATTCCGCGAGG
>CAMCYM010000023.1 GCA_945883885.1 Chryseobacterium gleum | reverse complement strand
CAACCTGTCGCGGCGAAGCCGCGCCTCAACCTCACCCCTCCACCACCTCCACCAGGACCTTCGAGGTGTCGGATGGGTGCAGGAAGGCGATGCGCATGCCGTCGGCGCCGGGTTTGGGGCCGCTGATGCGGCGGTAGCCGAGGCCTTCGAGGCGGGCGAGTTCTGCGTCGAGGTCGTCGACGTGGAAGGCGACGTGGTGCAGGCCTTCGCCGCGGGCGGTGAGGTGGCGGGCGATGGGGCCATCGTCGCGGGTGGAGGCGAGGAGTTCGATTTTAGATTCGCCGACGCGGAAGAAGCTGGTCAAGACGCCTTCGTCGGCGACTTCCTCACGCTTGTAGGGGCCGATGCCGAGGAGGTCCGTGTAGATGCGTTCGGCGGCGTCGAGGTCGCGCACCGCGATGCCGAGGTGATCGATGCGGTTCATGCCGCAAGGTAGTCCCCGTACCTTCGCAGCATGCAGGAACGCAGCATGGATTCGATGTGGATGCCCGTCGACTTGGCGGGGCAGACCGCGGTGGTGGGGGGCGCGTCGGGCGGAATCGGGCGGGAGGTCGCCCGGCATTTGGCCGGCCTCGGGGCGCGGGTGGTGCTCATGGCCCGCAGTGCAGAACGGCTGGAGGCTGCGCGGCTGGATCTCACGGAACCGGGCCGGCACCGCATCGCCCCGGCCGACTTCACGGACCCGGCCGCGGTGGAAGCGGCGATTGCGGCGGTGGTGGCGGAGGAGCCCGTGCACATTTTGGTCAACAACACCGGCGGACCGGCCGGAGGACCCATCACCGATGCCCGGGCGGAGGCCTTCCTGGCGACGTTTTCTCAACATTTGATTTGCAACCATTTGCTCGCCACCGCCGTGCTGCCGAGCATGCGCGCGGCCGGCCACGGGCGCATCGTGAACGTCATCTCGACGAGCGTCAAGCAGCCGTTGAACGGCCTCGGGGTGAGCAACACCGTGCGCGGCGCAGTGGCGAATTGGGCGAAGACGCTCGCGAACGAGGTGGGGCCTTGGGGCATCACCGTGAACAACGTCTTGCCCGGAGCGACGGACACCGAACGGCTCGCCGGGCTCATCGCCGCGAAGGCCGACCGCACCGGGACCACGGCCGCGGAAGTGCGGGGCGAAATGGCGGCGGAAGTGCCGCTGCGCCGCATCGGAAGGCCGGAAGAAATCGCCCGTGCGGTTGCGTTTCTGTGTTCCCCTGCAGCCGCGTACATCTCCGGCATCAATTTGCCGGTGGATGGAGGACGCACCGCGTGCCTTTGAACCTAATTTCGCCCGCCGAAACGTCAATCATACGTTCATGTCACACCCTCACCAGGCGCACATCGACGCCTTTATGGACCGCGTCCGCGCATCGAACGCGAACGAACCTGAGTTCCTGCAAGCTGTGCAGGAAGTCGCGGAAACGGTGATCCCCTTCATCGAATCCCATCCGAAGTACAAGGAGCACCGCATCCTCGAGCGGATCGTGGAGCCGGAGCGCACCATCATCTTCCGTGTGCCGTGGACCGACGACGCCGGCAACGTGCACGTCAACCGTGGCTACCGCGTCGAGTACAACAGCGCCATCGGACCGTACAAAGGCGGGCTGCGCTTCCACCCGTCCGTCAACCTGAGCATCCTGAAGTTCCTCGGCTTCGAGCAGATCTTCAAGAACTCGCTGACCACCCTGCCGATGGGCGGGGGCAAGGGCGGCTCGGATTTTGATCCGAAAGGCAAGTCCGACCTCGAGGTGATGCGCTTTTGCCAAAGCTTCATGACGGAACTCGCGCGCCACATCGGCGCGGACACCGACGTTCCGGCCGGAGACATCGGCGTCGGCGGCCGGGAAATCGGCTACATGTTCGGCCAATACAAGCGCCTGCGCAACGAGTTCACCGGCGTGTTGACCGGCAAGGGCATCAAGTGGGGCGGATCGCTCATCCGTCCGGAGGCCACGGGCTACGGCTGCGTGTACTTCGCCCAAGAAATGCTCGGCACGAAAGGCGCTACGCTCGCAGGCAAGACGGCCGTGGTGTCGGGATCGGGCAACGTGGCACAGTTTGCCGCCGAGAAGTGCATCCAACTCGGCGCGAAGGTGCTGACGCTCAGCGATTCTTCGGGCTACATCCTCGATCCTGCGGGCATCGATGCGGCGAAACTCGCTTGGGTCATGGACCTGAAAAATGTGCGCCGCGGGCGGATCCAAGAATACGTGGCACAATTCCCGGGTGCGACGTTCCACGCCGGAGTAACGCCGTGGGGCGTGAAGTGCGACCTCGCCTTCCCCTGCGCGACGCAGAACGAACTGCACGGCACAGACGCTGCGAAGCTCATCGCAAACGGCTGCATCTGTGTGGCGGAAGGCGCGAACATGCCCTCGACGCCGGAGGCCATCACCGCCTTGCAAAAAGGCGGGGTGCAGTTCGCTCCGGGCAAGGCCTCGAATGCGGGTGGTGTCGCCACGTCGGGCCTTGAAATGTCCCAAAACAGCCTCCGGCTGAGCTGGACCCGTGAAGAAGTGGACGGCCGCCTCCACGGCATCATGAAGAACATCCACGCCCAGTGCGTGCAGTACGGCTCGAACCCCGACGGCTCCATCGACTACGTGCGGGGTGCGAACATCGCCGGCTTCGTCAAGGTGGCGGACGCGATGATCGACCAAGGCGTGGTCTGACGGACTGCGGATTGCAGCATGCGCCCCCCGGCAGCCCCAGCGGCGGTCGGGGGGCGCTATCTTTGGGACCATGATCACCGGACTCAATCACCTGCACGGCACCCTGCGTTGGGTCGTCCTCATACTCCTGCTCGTCGCAGCCGTGCGCGCCATCGTCGGCTTGCGCAGCGGCGCCGCCTTTACAGACGGCCACCGCAAGCTGGGACTCTTCACCATGATTGCACTGCATCTCCAGCTCGTGCTGGGTCTGGCGCTGTACATCCATGGACCCAACGGCCTAGCGCTGTTCGATCAACCCGACGTGATGTCGAATGCACGGCTGCGGTTTTTTGCCGTCGAGCACATCACCGGCATGATTGTCGCCATCGTATTCGGCACGCTCGGCTACAGCCTCTCGAAGCGCGCTTCGGGCGATGCCGCGCGGTTCCGCGCACAGGCCCTGTGGTTCTCCCTCGCCTTGCTCCTCATCCTCGCCCTGATTCCGTGGCCGTTCCGGGCCGGATTCGAAGCCTACGGCTGGTTCTGATGCGGCACCTGTTTGCACGTGTAGTGCTCGCGGCCAGTGTGGTCGCGGGAAGTGTCGGATGCGGCGGAGAGGCGCCTTCCGGGTCCGAGGCCGCAACAGGCGGTGCCGTGATTTCTGCCGCAGAGGCGGCGAAGACCTATGCCCTCAAGTGCGGCATGTGCCACGGAGAAGACGGGAAGCTGATGCTCGCAGGAGCGCCCGACCTGTCCACCTCCACCCTCTCCCGCGAGGACCGCATCGCGCTGATTACGTACGGAAAGGGAACCATGCCGCCGCAACAAGGTGTGCTGGACGATGCGGCCATCGCGGCCGTGGCCGATCACCTCGAGACCTTGCGGCGCTGAGCCGGTACCATGCTTGAAAAGAAGCTCATTCCGACGGAAAAGCCGCAGGAGACTTGTGTCTTGGTAGGTTTGGTCAGCGGGCGTACGCGGCGGGAACAGGCCGAGGAGTACCTCGACGAGCTCGCCTTCCTCGCAGAAACGGCGAACGCCATCACCCGCAAAACCTTTGTCCAATCCCTCGATCACCCGGACGTCCGGACCTTCATCGGCTCTGGTAAAGTACAGGAAATCAAAGACTACGTCGAAGAGCACGACATCGACATGCTCATCTTCGACGACGAGTTGAGCCCCACGCAGCTCCGCAACCTCGAGAAGGAGATCCCCGAGCGCAAAATCCTCGACCGCCCGAACCTCATCCTCGACATCTTCGCTTCGCGCGCCCGCACGGCTCACGCGAAGACGCAGGTAGAACTTGCTCAATACCAGTATCTTCTGCCGCGCCTCACGAACATGTGGACCCACCTGTCGAAGCAAAAGGGCGGCATCGGGATGAAGGGGCCCGGCGAAACGGAAATCGAGACGGATCGCCGGATTGTTCGCGACCGCATCGCCCACCTGCGCGAGGAATTGGCCGCCATCGACAAGCAGCTGGTCACCCAACGGGGCAACCGCGGCGCCCTGGTCCGCGTGGCCCTGGTCGGCTACACGAACGTGGGCAAATCCACCCTCATGACGCTGCTCTCAAAGAGCGACGTCTTCGCCGAGAACAAGCTGTTCGCCACACTCGACACCACCGTGCGCAAGGTGGTCATCGGAAACTTGCCATTCCTGCTGACCGACACCGTCGGGTTCATCCGCAAACTCCCGCACCAACTCATCGAGTCGTTCAAATCCACGCTCGACGAGACGCGCGAAAGCGACCTGCTCCTGCACGTCGTGGACATTTCGCACCCCCAATTCGAAGACCACATCGCCGTCGTGGAGAAGACCCTCGGCGAAATCGGGAGCGCGGACAAACCGACCGTGCTGGTGTTCAACAAAATCGACCGGCTCGTCGAAGAGCCGTTCGGACCCACCGCAGAGGAGCAAATGGAGGCGATTCGCGAAAGGTTCGAGCGGACCGGTCGTGCCGTGGCGTTCATCTCCGCCCACGAACGCACGGGCCTCGACCCCTTGCGCGACCTGCTTTATACCCAGGTGCGCACCATCCACGAGGTGCGCTACCCGTACAACTCCTTCCTGTACTGATGTCCATCCGATCTGAAAAAGTGGCCGAGTTGATTCGGCGCGACCTTGGGACCCTGCTGCAACGGAACGGCCGCGCGTGGTTTGGGCCGCTGTTCATCACCGTAACGACGGTGCGCATGGCGCCCGACCTCGGGCTGGCAAAAGTGTACCTGAGCTTCATGGGTGTCAGCGACAAACAGGCCGCGCTGCAGGCGGTGAAGGAGGAAGGCTGGCGCATCCGCAAGGAGCTCGGCGCCCTCATCGGCAAACAGGTACGCATCGTCCCGGAACTCAACTTCTACCTCGACGACAGCCTCGACCGGGTGGACGAGCTCGAGCGGGCACTCAAGGGCTGAGGGTCAGGAACAGGGTACGCCGTAGGCCGCAAGCAGCAGAGTCAGGTCGGCCGAGCCCACGGCCCCGTCTCCGCTGAGGTCGGCCGGGCAGCCGGCGAGGCAGCCGTAGCCGGGCAAGAACAGCAAGAGGTCCTGGACGTCCACCGTGCCGCTGCCGTCGAGGTCGGCGGGGCAGCAGCCGAGGAGGACGGCGGACAGGCGCGACCAGAGGGCGGCGTTGTAGTCGAAGCCGGCGAGACTGGGGAAGGCCGGATTTTCGCCGAGGCGGACCACGACGAGGTCGAGCGAAGGGATGGCCCACACCTTTTGGTCATCCCGCCCGAGGGCCATGCGGAGGTCCGGTGGCGCCGCAGGCACCATGGGCCCGTTGAAGACCACCTGTGAAGACGGCATGCGGTGCGTGGGGCCGCCGTTCAGCCACCAGAGCCAGCCGTACGACGGGTTCAGCGCGGTGGACGGGGCCGTAAGGGCCGCTCGCAGGCTGCTGTCGGCGATGAGAAACTGCCCGTTCCACTGCCATCCGCGGGCCGCCAGCAGCCCAAACCGTGCCGCATCGCGCGCCTTCGACACCAGCACCCGGTTCCAGGGTTCGTTCGCGAACTGCACATACAGGCCGGCAGCGCCGATGGGCGCGAACAGGCGGTTGTTCAGGAAGAAATTCACCGAAAGCCCCGTGGCTTCGGGAAGCACTTCGTGCAAGATGTGGTACGGGGCGTTATGGTACGCCCACCGCGTGCCGGGCGCGGCGAGGGGGACCAGGCATTCGGGGGCCCAGCAGTCGTCGTCGGGGACGCCGTCGTCGAAGCCGGAGGTCATCGTGAGGAGGTGGGAGACCGTGATGCTGGACTCGGTGGGGGCGGATGCGGAGGACCAGCCCGGGCTGAGGAGGGAACTCACCGCCGTGGAGGGGGTAAGGTCGCCCTCGGCCATGGCGCGGGCGCAGAGCGCCGCCATCACGGATTTGCCTGCCGAGGCCCAGTACCACGCGCTGTCCGGGCCGTGGCCGTTGTAGTAGCCCTCGACGGCGATGCGCCCGCCGTGGAGGACCAGGAGGGCCCGGGAACCGGTGGAGTCCGCGAAGGCATGGAGCGCCTCGACGGCCTCCGGGCACCAGCCGAGGGCGGCAGGGTCCACCGTTTCCCACGGGGCGGAGGCGGCGGGGACGGGCGGGAAGTACGTTTGGGCCGCAGCCGGGTGCAGCCCGAGCGCGGCAACCGCCCACCCCATCCGACGGAGGAACTTCATGGGCGCAAGACGAGGAAGGTGCACATCGGTTTAAAGGTAACTTGCCGAACCGATGGTCCACCTGCCCCTGCGCCTCGCGCGCCGCTACGTGTTCAGCCGCAAATCGCGGAACCTCATCCACGTGATTTCGGGGATTTCGATGTTCGTCATCGGTGCGGTAGCGGCTGCGATGGTGGCGGTGCTCAGCGCGTTCAACGGCATCGGCGATGTGGTCGAGGAATTGTTCGGGACGCTCGATGCGGAGTGGGCCGTGGTTCCGACCGAAGGGGCGGTGCTGTCCGACACGCTCGGGCCGTGGATTGAAGCCGTGTTGCCCGGGGCCATCGTCGCGCCGGTCGTGGAGGAGCAGGCAGTGCTGCGGGGGGTCGACGGGGAGCCCGTGGTGGTGTCGGTGCTGGGCATCGACGCGCGGTTTGCAGAAGCGACCGATCTCGAGCGCGGGCTGATGGGCGGCGCGTGGCAGGAAGTTTGGGCCGGGGCGCCGTGTGCGACGCTCGGGGCCGGCGTCCGCAACCGGCTCGGGGTGGCGGTCGATGGTTCCCAAGCCGCCGTCCTGACGCTCGGCGCGCCCATCCGGGGCAAGTCGCTGGCGCGGTCCGGGGAGCGCGCCTTCCGGTCCCGCCAAGTGGTGGCGTGCGACGTGCTCAGCGTCAACGCGGACATCGATGCGCGGAGCGTGCTGCTGCCCCTCGATGCCGCCCGCGACCTGTTCGACCGGGCGGGCCACGTGAGCCGGTACGAAGTCCGCCCGCCGGACGGCGTCGACCCCGAAGCCGCGGCCGCCCTCCTGCAGCTCGGCCCGGAAGCCCGCCTCCGCACGCGCGCCGAGAAAAACCGCCTCATCCACGCCACGAACCGGGCAGAAAAGTGGGCCACCTTCTTGATTTTGAGCTTCATCCTCGTCGTCGCGGCGTTCAACGTGATGGCGTCGCTGACGATGCTCATCCTCGACAAGCGCGAAGACATCGCGGTGCTCCAAGCCATCGGGCTGACGGGCAGCGCCTTAGAGCGCGCATTCTCGCTGCAAGGGCTGATCATCCACGCGGTGGGCGGTGGCGCGGGGTTGCTGGCCGGCATCCTGCTCGTCCTGGGCCAAACGCACTTCGGGTGGCTCGCGCTCGAGGGCTCGGTCGTGCCGCACTACCCCGTCCGGCTCGCGGCGGGCGATGTGGCGGGCGTCTTCGCCGTCGTCATGTGCGTCGGCGGTCTGGGGTCCGCCCTGATGGTGCGTGTGCTGGTGCGGCGGCTTACGCAGCCCGCTCGAGGCGCGCGAGCGCATCCAGCTTAGCCCGCAGCGCATCCGGATCCTCGAGCGTGACCAGCTCCAGCCGATGCTCCCGAAAGTGCTCGATGCCTTTGAAGTAGTTCGCATAGTGGCGGCGCATCTCGACCACGCCCAGCCGGTCGCCCTTCCATGCGCACGACCGCTCGAAATGCTCCCGCGCGGCCTCCACTCGCTCGGCCATCGTCGGTGGTGCTAACCGCTCGCCGGTCGCAAAAAAGTGCTTGACCTCGCGGAAAAACCAGGGCGCCCCGATGGCCGCCCGCCCGATCATGATACCGTCCACCCCGTAACGCTCGCGGTATTCCAGCGCCTTTTCTGGTGAGTCGATGTCGCCGTTGCCGAAGACCGGAATCGCCATCCGCGGGTTGCGCTTGATCTCACCGATGAGGGTCCAATCCGCCTCGCCCTTGTACATCTGCGCCCGGGTCCGCCCGTGGATCGACAGCGCCGCGATGCCCACGTCTTGCAGGCGTTCCGCCACTTCGACCACGTTCTTGCTCGCATCGTCCCAACCCAGCCGCGTCTTCACCGTCACCGGCAGATGCGTGGCCTTCACGATCTCCGCGGTCATGGCCACCATCTTCGGGATGTCCTGCAGGATGCCGGCACCGGCGCCGCGGCACGCCACCTTCTTGACCGGGCAGCCGTAGTTGATGTCGATCAGGTCCGGCCCGGCGGCGGTCGCGATTTCCGTGGCTTCCCGCATCGAGTCGATGTCGCTGCCGAAGATTTGGATCCCGATGGGGCGCTCGTATTCGAAGATGTCCAGCTTCGCCTTGCTCTTCGCGGCATCGCGGATGAGCCCCTCGCTGCTGATGAACTCGGTGTACATCAGGTCCGCGCCATAGCGTTTGCAGACCGCGCGGAACGGCGGATCGCTGACGTCCTCCATGGGAGCGAGCAGCAGCGGAAAGTCTGCGATGGGGAGGTGGGCGATGTGGACCAAACTTCGAACTTGCGGCCCCAAAGGTAGCCCATGATCCGAACCGCATTCGCCGGCATGTCGTCTCCGGTCCGCATCCTCTTCTTCGCCTGCATGGTCGTGGCGGGAATGGGTGCCTCTGCAACCCTCATCCTCTCTGCTGCGGGCTGGCTGTGGGGCCTCGATGCCGAGGCGGTGCAGGCCCTGGCCGCCACGCCCTCCTCGCCCCACGGGCGCACCCTCCACTGGACGCTGAACGGAGTCAACCAGCTCCTTTCCTTCGGACTGGCCTCGTGGGCCTTTGTCTGGCTCTTCGGGCGGATGCCCCGCATGCAAGCACAACGCCCCTCCCTCGTGCTGTGGTCCGTCGCGGCCCTGCTCATCGGGTTTTTCGCGGGCAGCCTGGCCGACCTCGTGGCGCGCTTCGACCGATTCCTGTCCGACCTGACCCCGTGGGCCGAGCAGTTCGCTGCCATGGAAACGAAGGCCTCCGCCATCACCATCGAATTGCTCTCGTTCACTTCCCCGTGGGAGTTCTTGCTCGCTCTTGGAATCGTAGCTGTGCTCCCCGCCATCTGCGAAGAATGGGCCTTCCGCGGCGTGATCCAGCAGCACCTCATCCGCTGGACGGGCAAAATCGCTGTGCCCGTTGTTCTCACGGCCATCCAGTTCAGCATCCTGCACCTCCAACCCCACGGCTTTTTCGCGCGGATTTTCTTAGGCGCGGTGTACGGGGTGCTGACGGTGCTGAGCGGATCGCTGGTACCCGCCATGCTCGCCCACTTCGTCAACAACGCTGCGATGGTCATCAAAGCGTACGTGTTCGGGCCCGAATGGGTCTCCGATGTGATGCAGCCCGGCCCTTCTTCGCCGGTAGATCCGGTAGAACTAACCATCTCGGTCGCCGTGCTGGCAGCAGTGGTGGCCTACCTCTGGAAATCCGGTGTGCGCTGGTCGCCCCGTGCCCGGGCCTACATGGAGGCCACGCGGCGCCTGTCGCGCGATGCCGGCGTCAGTGGCCCTCCCGGAGGAACGCCCGCGCCACGATGAGGTCTTCGGGTGTGGTGACCTTGAGGTTGAAGGGGTCGCCGGCCACCAGGTGGACGGAAGCGCCGGCGGCTTCCCAAACGGAGGCGTCGTCGGTGAATGCCGGGCTGAACGCCACGGCGTAGGCCGCGCGGAGGCGCGAAAGGTCAAAGCATTGCGGGGTTTGGACCGCGCGCAGGGCATCGCGGGATACGGCGTGGGAACCGTCGTCATCGAGGGCACGGATGCTGTCTTTCAACGGCACCACGGGCACCGCTGATCCGCAGCGGGCGGCTTCGTCGTAGCAGCGCCGGACCACGTCTGCCGGGACAAAGGGGCGCACCGCGTCGTGGATGCCTACCACTCCTGAGGCAGCGGGCACCGCCGCAAGCCCGTTGCGGACCGAATGGAACCGTTCCGCCCCACCGGCGACCACGCGGTCCACGCCCGCTGCACCGTACTGGGCTTCGAGCGCCATCCACGCATCGAACAGCGATTCGTGGAGCACGAGGGTGACGTCGAGCGCCTCACCGAGGGCCGCCCGGAAGCGGCGGAGGGTCCACCACATCAGCGGCGAACCCTCCACTTCGACAAACTGCTTCGCTACCGGCAGGCCCATGCGGGTGCCTGTGCCTCCGGCGACGACGACCAGCGATTGCCGCATCCGTACTGCGGGATCAGCCCTTCGCCGCTGCGTACCGCCGGGCGACTTCCGCCCAGTGGATGACGTTGAAGAAGGCCGCGATGTAGTCCGGACGGCGGTTTTGGTACTTCAGGTAGTACGCATGTTCCCACACGTCGAGGCCGAGGATGGGGGTGCCGGTGCAGCCGACGCCCGGCATCAGCGGGTTGTCTTGGTTTGCCGTCGAGCACACCTCGAGCTTGCCATCCTTCACACAGAGCCACGCCCAGCCAGACCCAAACCGTGTCGCAGCCGCCTTCGCAAATGCTTCGCGGAACGCGTCAAACCCTCCGAGGTCGCGGTCGATCGCGGCGGCCAAATCGCCCTCCGGCTGGCCCCCGCCCTGCGGCGACATCACCTGCCAGAAGAGGTTGTGGTTCCAGAATCCGCCGCCGTTGTTGCGCACGGCCGGGACCTCCGTGTGGCCGCGCAGCAGGTCCTCGATGGACTTGCCCTCCATCGGCGTACCGGCAATCGCCGCGTTCAAATTCGTGGTGTAGGCCGCGTGGTGCTTGCCGTGGTGGATCTGCATCGTCTCCGCATCAATGTGCGGTTCGAGTGCGTCGTGCGCATAGGGCAGCGCGGGAAGTTCGAATGCCATGGGGAAAAGTTAGGGGGTTTTCGGGGTGAACGTGAGCCGGCCATTTCGGACGACGCACCCTTCGGGATGGCGCAACACCTCGAGGGCACGGTCGAGCGGCGCGTCGCCGCGCAGTTCGGATTCGTGGAAGGCGGATTCGCCGAGGAGGTTGCGGGCGATTTGGGCGACCAGCCGGTCGCCTAAGACCTGCCTCTCCGCTGCATCCAGCACAATCCGTCCCTCGCCGGACCGCGTCCGCAGGAACTCGGACAGCGCCGCTTCGCGCACCGTCCGGTCGAGCACCTGCACCGAGCGGATGCCTTCGAGCGACTTGCGGCGGGCATCGACAAAGCTGAACGACGCATCGCGCACTTCGCCGAGCCAAATCCACTCGGCGACGCGGTCCGTCATCCCGGCGGTGTCCAGCGGCACGAAGAAATCGGGAGCGATGCCGCCGCCGCCATAGACCACGCGGCCTCCTGGCGTTTCGTAGCGGAGCGAGTCAGGCCCTTCCTCGGTGGCCCCGTGGAACAACTCGCCACTGTCCATCCGTTGTCCGGGCTCGTCCACGTAGGCATCGGTGCCCGCTTCATACGGACGCTGGATCGCCCGGCCGGTGGGCGTATGGAACCGGGCGACGGTCAGGCGCAAGGCTCCGGCATTTGCCAGGCCAAACTCCTCCTGCACCAGCCCTTTTCCGAAGCTCCTCCGGCCGATGACGGCCCCCCGGTCGTTGTCTTGGATGGCGCCCGCAAAAATCTCGCTGGCGGAGGCCGACCCTTCATCGATGAGCACGGCCACTTCCCAGTCCCGCCATTTGCCCGGCTCTTCTGCTTCGTAATCCGTGCGTGCGACGTGCTTGCCCTCGGTGTACACCACCTGCTGGCCCTTTTCTAAAAATCCGGCCACCATGGGCACCACCGCATTCAGGTAGCCGCCTCCGTTGCCGCGCAAGTCCACCACCACTTTGCGGATGCCCTTCGCGGCGAGATCGCCCATCCCCTTCTCAAATTCTTCGGCGGTGTTCGCTGCGAACCGGACCACCTTGATGTAGCCGATTCCGGGCTCTGCCTCGAAGGCCGCCACCACGCTGTGGATGGGGATGCGGTCGCGCACGAGGTCGTGGCGGAGGATGCGTCCCTTGCGGGCAAGTCCCACTGTTACGTGGGTGCCTTGGGGGCCTTTGAGCAACTCCGCCACCCGCGCATTCGTCAGGTCCGGGCCAGAAATGGCGACGGAGTCGACTTCGACGATGCGGTCACCCGCACGCAGGCCCGCGCGCTCAGCCGGTCCTCCCGGAATGGCTGCCACCACCATGAGTGTGTCGTCTTGGATGACGAACTCGATGCCGATGCCTTCGAACCCGCCTTCCATCGGCTCAGCCAGTTCGGCGAGTTCCTCTGCTGTGAAGTAGTAGCTATGTGGGTCGAGTTCTGCAAGGATGGCTTCGACGGCCACCTGTTCAAGCCGGTCGCGCTCGATGTCATCGACGTACATGGCCTCGATGCGGTCGAGCACTTCCTGCAGGGCTCCGCGCGACCCCCCGAACCCACCCCCGCCGCCGCCGTCGAGCAAAAAGCCCAGAAACAGGCCCACCGCAACCAAGGCCGCATAGATCAGCGGCTGCCAAGGCTGGCGGGGGGGGTCAACCCGGGGCATTTCCTCCATCGTCGTGCAGCAAAGCGTGTGGGAAAGCGACAACTTCCACCCCCGCAGAGTTCAAAAAGACAAGTCCGCTGTCGTCTTTGTAGGCGTCGCGGTACACCACCCGTGCGATGCCGGCTT
>CAMCYM010000022.1 GCA_945883885.1 Chryseobacterium gleum | reverse complement strand
TTTTCCGCTGTCCCCGGTGCCGATCTCCATCCAATGCAAGTCGGGAGAAGCGTCTGCAAGTGCCCGCAGAAGCGCGGCTGCCTCCGACACGGTCGGGGTGCGGTTGTCATCGAAGAGGACTTCGGGGTCGCCCGCATCGAGGCCAGGGCCGGGCGTTTGGGCCACCACCCCACCGGAAATTCCCACGACTAGAACGTGCCAAACCAGCAGAAAACGGCGCATGCAGCAGGGGTTTCAGCAAAAGTCGCAACTTTGCCGCATGATTCGCTTCGCTCCTTCCGCAAGCGGCGTTCCTGAAACCGGGACCATCCTGCTTTCTGAACCGTTCCTCGACGACCCGTACTTCGGTCGGAAGGCCATCCTGCTGTGCGAACACAACGACGAAGGATCTTTTGGATTTGTCTTGAATAACTTCGTGGAAATCAGCCTCCAAGACATCCTCGATGACTTGCCTCAAGTCGAAGCGCGCATAAGCGTCGGGGGCCCGGTCAAGAACTCGAACCTGTATTACTTGCATACGGCACCTGAAATCCCAGGCAGCATCCCGGTGGTGGATGGCGTTTGCATGGGCGGTGATTTCGATGAATTGAAGGCCCGCCTGCGTGCCGGAAAACTGGGAACGGACCGCGTCCGATTCTTCATCGGTTATGCGGGCTGGAGTCCACAGCAGTTGGAGCAGGAAATCCGAAACCGTTCCTGGTTCATCACCCGTGCAGAGGCCGCACGGATCATGGAGACCCGGTGGGACGATGACGAATTCTGGAAGCGCATGGTAGAGGACATGGGGGAGGGCTACGCGCACATCGCAAACGCGCCCATCGACCCTTCACTCAACTGACGCTGCGTCGACGGAGAGCTTCACTTCGCATCCCGCGTGTGCGCGCACATTCAAAGCCGCGCCGGTATCCCAAACCAAGTACGCGCCCTTGATGGCTACCAGCGTGCCGTCGATGACCGGCATTTTTTCCAGCGTGACGGGCTTGACCCGGGCAGGCCACTGGAGCACCGGATACACAAAGGCATCTACTTCGTCCGCATCGGACATGAACGGTTCGTACACCTCGCCGAGCAGGTCCAGGGCCCGGTCTTTCGCACGCACGAGTGCATCCGGATCCCCTGCCCCAGCGCGCAACATGGCCGACACCGCGGTGCGGTCGGTGAATGCCGCCTTCAGTGCCACTTCTGCCTCCCCCGCGAGCTGACGGTACGGCACATCGAGCACCCGAATGGCTGCGGTTGCCCCTTGATCCATCCACCGAGTGAGGGCGTTTGAACTCCGCGTCACGCCGACTTTGATGGCCCCCGTGTCGCTGAGGTAGGTCACGTGGGGGGCCAAATGGTGGGCGCGCTCCCATGCTGCATCCCGGAGTGCAATCCCCTCGTGGATCCTGCTCAATTCCGGCCGCAAGACGCTTTCGACCGCCTCGGGCGCAGTGCGCCACGCATCGAAAGACATGCCGTCCCCGTAGGCTTTGCGGATCCGCCTTCCGGTGACTGTACAATGTCGATTTCCGGTAGATTCCACGCACACCCGCTTGCCGAGGGCCTCTGTGAAATCCCACGCGGCATCTGGCTCGAGGATTTGGGCGCCCTGAAAGGTGTAGCTGACGCTCCAGGTTCCCGATGTGGTGCGCGCGCACTCGGACCGGAGCTTGCGCAGGTTTCCTTTCCATTCCATCGTGTCCGGCGAAGCTACGGCTTTGATTTGTCGTACCTGAACGCTATATTCGCGAGATTACCATCTTGCCAGAACGATAGATTCATGAAAAAACTGCTACTCTCTGCAGCCGCGTTCATTGCCATTTCCGCTGGAATGACGGCTCAAACGGTCATCTACTCCGAAGGATTCGAGAGCTTCAACGTGGGCGACTACGTGGGCACGAGCCCCATTTGGACCACCTGGGTAGCGGCCCAGGAAGGGACCGACGCAGACGCCCAAGTGACCGCCGAAGTCGCGCACGAAGGCACGAATTCCCTGCACATCTTCCAAACCGCCGCTGCGGGAGGTCCGATGGACGTGGTCATGCTCGCCGGATTGACCGAAGGTGCATACGATTGCTCGTTTTGGATATACGTTCCTTCCGGGGCTTCAGGATATTACAACTTCCAGGAGGATATGACTCCGGGGGTCGGCTGGGCCTTTGAAGCCACTTTCAATGGAGACGGCACAATCTCTGTGGTGAAGGACGCCGCAGAAGTAGCCACCGGCACCTATCCCTTTGACACCTGGTTCCAAATGCACCATGTCATGGACATGGATGGGGATGCCATCACGATGGCCATCGACGGTACGTCCATGGGCTCCTTCCTGTTCGATTCCCCCTTCGGCGGCATCAACTTCTTCGGATTCGGAGACGGCGTAGCACTGGGTTCGTACTTCGTGGACGACGTGGCCATCGCGGAAGCGGTGCCGAGCTCCGTGGTAGCTCCTTCTGCTGTCGCACCGGCGCGGTTGTCGCTTTCCTTCTCACCGAACCCTGCCCGCGATGCCATCACGCTGAAGAGCAGCGCATCGGAAGGCACGGTGCGGGTGCGCGCCCTCAACGGCCAGCTGGTCCACGAACAGCGCATGTCGGGCCTCGAGCGCGGACAGCGTCTGAGCTTCAACCTCCAGTCGGGCATCTACTTTGTGGAGCTCACTGCGGGCGGGCAACGGACCATGCAGCGGTTGGTGGTCGAACATTGATTGCTACGCGAAAGCATTGAAAGCCGCCCGAGGGCGGCTTTTTTTTGTCCGTTCAGATTCGTTAAGAGTTCCGCTGCAACGCTGGTGGAGCGGTGCGCGTACATTTGGCACAATGGAGCGCATACCGATGAAGCGAGCAGCTGGATGGGCCTTGTGGGCAGTTTGGGGAGTGAGTCTGCCTTTGGCAGCCCAAAAACCGAAAACGACCACCATTGAATTTGTGGTCGAAGGGCTCAAAGGAGACACGGTCTATCTCGCCAATTATTTGGGGGACAAGATGTTCTATGCCGACACGGCCATCGCCGATGCGAAAGGGCGCGTGGTTTTTGAAGGCCGCCCGGCGGGGGAGTTTGGCAAATACGCGGCCGTGATGCCCGGGCCGAAGTACTTCGATTTTCTCGCGGTGCCGGAGAACATCCTATTAAAAACCCGGCTGAACGACCCCGCTCGGTACATGGAAGTGGTAGAAAGCCCGGAAAACAAGCTGTTTTACGATTACTTGTTCTTCTTGTCGAATCTACGGGAGCAGGCAAAACCTTTCGAAACCGCGCTTGCCGACTCGACCGCCGCAGAGGCTGCCCGAGCGGAGGCGCGGACCCAGCTCGAATCCATGGGCAAACAGGTTGCGGAGGAACAGAAGCGCATCTTGCGAGAGTCCCCGGACATGCTCTTTGCGAAGTACTTGAACATGATCCTCGAGCCGGAGATTCCGCCTGTTCCAGAGTTCATTGCAAATCCCGAGGAGCTGCAGTACCGCTGGTACCGGAACCATTACTGGGACCGGGTGGATTTCACGGATCCACGGCTCGTCCGAGACGGAAGCTTCCATTCCCTCCTGGATCGGTGGTGGACCCGGGTATTGCCGCAAGATCCAGATACGCTGATTGCCGAGGGCAACAAGTTGATTGCGCGTACCGTGGGCAATCCGGACATGTTCAAATACGTGGTGCACTACATCACCTTCACGAGCGAGTCGAGCCAAATCATGTGCATGGACAAAGTGTTCTACGACATGGCAGAGCGCTACTACCGCACGGGGAAAGCAGTTTGGCTCAAGCCCGAGCAGGTGCAAAAAGTGCTGGACCGCGCAGAGGACCTCTCGAATTCGCTCTGCGGAAACAAGGTGCCGGACATCATCCTTCCGGATTTGGGGCAACAAAACTGGGTGTCTCTCTACGGCATCGACGCGAAGTACACGTTGCTGGTCATCTGGGAGAGCACATGCGGGCACTGCAAAAAAGAACTCCCGATTCTGCAGGAGCTCTATCGGGAATGGAAGCCCCGTGGGCTAGAGATTTTCGCAATCGGCAACGACTTCGAGCCCGAACCGTGGCAGAAGTATGTGCGTGAAAAGGGGCTGGAAGACTGGATCCACGTCAGCGACAACCCGTTGATCAACGCCCAAGACAGTGCTTCGAAGCTCATTTACGCAGGCATCACCACCCTGAAGAGCCTGAACTTCCGCACCACTTTCGACGTCTTCGCCACCCCGAAACTCATGCTCCTGGATAAGGATAAAAAGTTGATTGCGAAACAAGTAGGCGCTGAGCAAATGGCAGAAATCCTCGCCAGACTCGAGGGCCTCCCCCCTCCCCCACGTCGGCAGGAACAAGGCGTGAAGGACGAGGACGAGCACTGAGCACGCTGCTACTTTCCTTTATTTTTCGAGAGTAGCGGGAATCGGATGGGTTCCGTGCTTACCTTCGCGGCATCAATTGTCTATCATAGTGAACATTTTCGTTGGAAATCTCGCCTGGGGCGTCGATGACGTGGCCTTGCGCGAGGCATTTGAAGTCCACGGTGCCGTGGAACGTGCTAAAGTTGTCCATGACCGTGAGACCGGACGTAGCCGGGGGTTCGGATTTGTGGAAATGCCGAACCGAGAGGAAGCCGAAGCGGCCATTGAGGCCATGGAAGGCAAGAACCTCATGGGACGTCCGATTCGTTGCAACGAGAGCCAGCAGCGCGATCGCTGAGGTGCATATCGGACTTTGAACTTGCGTGAAACGGCTGCCCTCGGGCGGCCGTTTCCATTTTACACCGTTCGCGCTGTGGGTGTAGCAGGGACAAAAAAAAAGACCCTCATCGGGAGGGTCTTTGTGTAGCGGGAGAGAGGCTCGAACTCTCGACCTTACGATTATGAGTCGTACGCTCTAACCGGCTGAGCTATCCCGCCAAGGGGTTTCGGGGGCGCAAAGATACCTGCGCGGACTGAAATTCGACGTATATTCGGAAAATGTTGCAAGCGGTTTCCACATCCCTCGTTCGGTACCAGTGCGAGTTCCCCATTTCCAGCTCACGCGGCGTTTTGTTTTCCATGGTGAGCACCCCGAGCGGGTTGTCCGAGTGGTTCTGCGACGATGTGAGCTTGAGGAATGGGGTGTACGCATTTGTTTGGGGCGAGGACACCGCTACGGCTTCCCTCCTCGGAATGAAGCGGGACGAATGGATCCGGTTCCAGTGGCTGTCTGGCATGCCCACATCGTCCGAAGCCTACTTTGAGTTCAAGATTTCTACGGACCCCATGACCGGGGACCACCATCTGCAGGTCACGGATTATGCGGAAAGCGATGAACTCGAAGAAGCGCAAGAGTTGTGGGGGGCACAAATTGACAAGCTCCGGCACATCCTGGGTGCTTAAGCAAACCGTCGCGGATCTCCGTCGCTGAGCACGAAGGGCTCCAGGAGATTGAGGTAGGCAGCGCTGCGCAACGGAGGGCCGTCAGTACGCTCCCTTTCTTCAATGCTCAGCTCGTTGCGATGTACGTCGCCGATCGGATTGCGGCGGAACACGGCGGCCAGCCGAATGACCGGTCCATCGGAGCGACCGCGAATGGCGAGCAGCCGGACCGCGCTGAACCCAGAACCCGACGCCACGTGCATCAACTCCTCCTCGCGTTCTATCGGCCAAACCACCGACACCGAACCCGTTGCGGTGAGCAACCGGGCGCATGCAGGGAACCAATCTACCAGCGGCAGGGCCGACTCGTGCCTTGCACGGGTACGGGCGGGGTCAGGTGACGCGGGTTTGTCGCGGAAATACGGCGGATTCAACCACACGGCTCCACATCTTCCGGCCCACGGCGAATTCTGTGCAAACTGCAGAAAGTCCACCTCCTCCACGCGAATGCGGGACGCAAACGGACTCGCCCCGACATTCTCACGGGCTTGGGCTGCCGCCTCGGAATCCAGTTCCACCGCGATGATGGGGCCTTCAAGACTCCGTTGGGCCGCCATCAACGCAAGGATGCCAGAACCGGTGCCGACATCGAGCATGGGCAAGCCCGGTGCAGGAAGTTCTGCCCACGCGCCGAGGATCAGCGCATCGGTGCCCACCTTCATGGCACAGCGGTCGTCCCGGACAGAGAACTGCTTCAGTCGAAGGATGCGGTTCTTCGATTTCCCCATCCCTTCACGGTTTGCGCCGCCGCTGGGCCCACGTCTCGAACACCGGAAAGCGCTCTGGGCGGTTGCCCGGATCGGCCGTAAGCGGTTGCACTTCTTCTGCAAGGCGCTGCATTTCAGCAGGCAGAGCGGCGTACAGGGCTGTGCCCTCCTGTTTGTGGGCCAGCATCGCGTCGGAAACTTCGCCCTTGCGCACGGCCGGATTGCCCACCAGCAAGCTCCTTTCGGGCCAAACGGATTCCGCGGGCACGAACGTCAGCGCTCCCACCACCGAACCGGCACCGAGCACCGCGCCGTCCATCACGACCGCGTTCATGCCCACCAAGCAGTCCGAGCCGACCGAAGCGCCGTGGATGACCGCGCCATGTCCGATGTGCGCTGAAGAACCGAAGTGGACCGTCGTGCCGGGGAACATGTGGACGACGCAGTTTTCTTGGATGTTGCACCCGCGCTCGAGGACGATGCGTCCCCAATCTCCCCGCAGCACCGCGCCGGGGCCGATGTAGCAATCGGGGCCGATGGTCACATGTCCGATGACCAGCGCCAGCGGATGCACATAGGCACTCGGATCGACGACCGGCACCATGCCGTTGAAGGACTGGAACATCAGGTAGCGGCGTTGCGGAGCACCACGGCATACCCTTGGCCCACTCCGATGCAGAGCGTTACAAGGGCATGACGCCCCCCAGTAGCGGCTAACATGCGAGACGCGGTCAAGGCGAGCCGAGCTCCGGTCATGCCCAGCGGATGTCCGAGGGCGATGGAACCGCCCCACCGGTTGAGGCGCGGATCGTCGTCAGCGAGGCCCCACGCCCGGGTGCACGCGAGCGCCTGGGCCGCGAAGGCCTCGTTGAGTTCGATGACGTCGAGGTCGTCCCATGTCAATCCGGCCCGCGCAAGAGCGAGCCGAGAAGCTTCCACCGGACCGATGCCCATGATGCGCGGTTCTGCGCCCACAACCGCCGTGGAGAGCACCTGTGTCAACGGAGTGAGGCGGTGGCGGTGGAGGCCCGCCTCGTTTGCGAGGAGAAGGGCTGCCGCGCCATCGTTGAGACCAGAGGCATTGCCTGCTGTGACGGTCCCTCCGTCTTTGCGGAAGGCCGGTCGCAGCGCGGCCAAAGCGGCCTCTGTTGTCGCGGGTCGGGCGAACTCATCTTCTGCAAACTGCTCCGGGTCCCCCTTCCTGCGCGGAATGGAAACCGGCACGATTTCACCCGCTCGCTGGTCCTGTGCCGCAGCGGCAAGGCGCTGAGACCGCAGGGCAAATGCATCTTGATCCGCACGCGAAATGCGATGGATATCCGCCAAATTCTCTGCGGTTTCACCCATGGAGTCGACACCGTACAGCGCCTTCAACTGGGGATTGATGAACCGCCAGCCGAAGCTGGTATCGAAGAGCTCGCTGTCACGGCCGAACGCACTCGAGGCCTTGCTCAGAACCCACGGTCCACGGGTCATGTGCTCCACTCCACCTGCGAGGGCCACCTCCCCTTCGCCGAGGTGGACGGTGCGTGCGGCGTGCACGGTGGCGGCTAACCCGGAAGCGCACAAGCGGTTCACCGTTTCGCCCGGAACCGAAGGCGGCAACCCGGCAAGCAACGCTGCCATGCGCGCCACATTGCGGTTGTCTTCCCCGGCTTGGTTTGCACAGCCCAAATAGACGTCGGCAATCGATGCAGGATCCAGATCGGGATGCCGTTCCAGCAAGGCCCGCAGGACGTGCGCGGCCAAATCATCAGCCCGGACCGGAGCCAGCGTTCCCCCGAAGGCGCCGATGCCAGTACGCACCCCGTCGACGATGTAGGCGTTCATGGTATTCACGGTTTTTCTGCGGGGCCAAAGATAGCCGCCACACCCGGGTCGGATTCGGGGCGTTCGTCCTCAAATTTGGGGCGCCGTGCGCCTCGCCATTCCATCCACCTTTCCGCCCTACCGCGGCGGAATTGCCCAATTCAACGCCGCGCTTGCCGATGCGCTGCGTGCGGCGGGACACGACGTCGTGTGCGTGAATTGGGCCCGGCAGTACCCGGCGGCCTGGTTTCCGGGGATTGCGCCGGAGGAGGACGAGGCCTCAGAGGTCGATGGCCCCCCGCGCCTGCTCGATTCGGTGTGGCCGGGTACCTGGAAAGCCAGTGCACAGGCCCTCGTGGAGGAGGGCATTCCAGATGCGGTGTTGGTGCCTTTTTGGACCGCTGCGCTCGGTCCCGCATTGACGGGAGTCGTGCGGAATGTGCGCAAAGCCGGCGTGCATACACAACGTATTCCTCGGTGTATCGGACTGATTCACAACGTTGCAGGGCCGGACGATGAGGGATGGGAGCGTTACCTGTGCCGCCAATTCCTCCGCGGCCTCGACCGCGCCATCGTGCTGAGCGACGGAGTAGCCGACCGGGTGCGTGAGCTGCGTCCGGAACTGCCCGTCGATGTACTCTTCCACCCCATTTACGACCATTTTCCAGATCGGATGGAGTCCGCGGAGGCGCGACGTATCTTGCATTTGCCACCACCCGGATCAGGCCGCGTGCTGCTGTATTTCGGCAGCATCGTGGCTTCGAAAGGTCTCGATGTTCTCATCGAAGCCATGGCCCAAGTGCCTGAAGATGTGCATCTGCTCGTGGCGGGAGAGTGCTTTGACGACTGGGATGTCTATGCCGCGGCCATCGAGGATTCTCCTGCTGCTTTGCGGATTCAGGTTCATCCGCGCTACATCGAAGACCACGAAGTCGCGCTCTTCTTCGGGGCTGCAGATGCCGTTGCCTTGCCCTACCGCAAAGCGGCTACAAGCAGTGTTACCGCCCTTGCCGTTCACTACGGTCTCCCCATGGTAGCCTCTGGTGTGCGGGATGCCCAAGAATTCATCGAAGACGGTGTCACTGGAGCCTGCGTGCGCCCTGCGGGGGACCCTGCTGCCTTCGCCGAAGGAATCCGTAGGCTCTTCCTCCAGCCCCCTCCTTCCCCGGATGCCTTTACTCCCACCCGCGAGCGCCGGTCGTGGGCGACGTTTGTGCAGAAACTCGATCCGGTTCTCAGCGCCACGCCGGTGGCGGAGCAATGAGCGGGTCGAACACAAAGCGCTGCACCAGCACGATTTCGCCGCGCACGCGGGCGTACATGCGGGCCCCGTCCCACGGCAACACCCTTCCTTGCTCGTCGTACGCATCGAGCGTGGGCTTTTTCCAAAAAAGTTCGATGGAATCGGGTTCCGTGCGCCCCGTGCCCCGTGCTCGGAGAATGAATGCAGGCCGCGTCGCGACCAAACTGTCTCGGGCAGCCGGTGACAGGTAGTTGTTGAAGGTTTCGAGGTGGACCTTGCGGTGCAGCAAGAAACGGTCTTGCCACCCCGCGCTGTCAAGCACCGTGCGCGCGCGGCCCAGGCCGTCGAGCACGCGCAGATTCCCCTCCTGGCTCACATCGATTTGGAAAGAAGCCGCCGGTATTGCGGTGTTGATGCAGGTAACCGATTCTAGCTCGCGTCCGGGAAAATCGAACACACCGGTGTACCTCCACTCCCGCTCGTCGGTGAAAAACCGGGTGCTCAAGAACCCGCTGAATCCCTCCATGTGCACGATGAAGGGCTCCGCAGCCTTTCCTTCCTCCGTCTCCAGAAGCATGTACGTTCCGGTGTGCGAAGGGGTGGCTGTTCCGATGTACCAGGTTTTTGCTGGGGTATCGCCACCGGTGTACCATTCCACTTTCTTGCCACGCGATGCCAGCAGGCGAATGACTGTTTCGCGCTCCGCAGCAGGAACCGGCCCCCGCACCCCCGCACGCAGCGCGGTCTTGAGCAACAGATCCACCGCATCTTTGCGGGCGAAGTGTTTTCCGTTGAGCTGCCAATACCGCTCGCCCTCCATGCGCTCGACCAGCACGGATCCCCCGTCCATGTCAGCGATGAAAATCCGGTCGATGGCGGCGGTGTCTGGCAGAGCGAAATCCGCCTCCCACGCCCCGGAAACATCGGACTGCGAGACCAGCGTCCACCGAATCAAGGCCGCAGCACCTGCGACTACCGCAAGAATCACTGCCAGGCGCGTTGTTTTGTTCATGCTGCGAGCGTGCGTAGTGGCCGCGTGAACCGCCGACGTCGCAAGGCGGTGAAGACCCCACCCAGCGCAGCCAACACGAGGAGGGGCACGGCGACTGCGAGGGTTTGGTACCCCGTGCGGCCTGCACGCACGCGCTCTTCATCCAACGGCCGCAGCGCGATGGCGCGCGACCGCACGCTGATGGTGGCCTCGTCGTCGAGCAAGTAGCTCACGGTATTCAAGAGGAACTCCTTGTTGTCGTAGATGACCCGACCCGCATACCGGTCGTAGCCGAGCGGCAGCATCTGCGGCCCGTCGGGGGTGTTGCGGATTTTGTTGCGGGCAATGTCACCATCGCCGATGACCACCATGGCCGTGCGATCGGAGCGCTCCCGGAAGGCGAAGTCCGCATTCTTGCGCAGGGTATCCGAGATGTTGTCCGCAAAAGCCGAGGTGAATTCACCCTCGAGCAGCACCGCGAACGGTTGGTTTGGGAGGGGGCGTTCTGCAAAATACTCCGGTTGCAGGGTCACAATTCCACTGCTGATCCGCACCGGTGCCTTGTATTCTCGCGCGAGTTCAGAGCTTCGCATCAGCACCGTTTTCTGCACATCGGGCTGCGTATCCACTGTATCGAGACGGGAAACGAAATCCAGGTGTACCGGGTCCAAGTTCGTGGTGATGGGATGGCTGATGCCTTGCAAGATGGCCACCGGCGCGAAGTACCAGTTGAACATCTGCATGTTGCGCTGGTTGCCCATCGGACCGGCATCGAGCACGATGGGGGCGCACTGGACATCGATGACGAGGTTGCGGTTGAGCCGCACGCCGTAGTTGAACAACAGGTCGTGGATGCCCAGGTCCAGCGCAAGTCCTTCCGTGGTTTGGTGCTTCGCCAAACTGTCCAAATTGCAGGTCAGTGCGTCGGTGAGCCACAACACCCGTCCTCCGTTCATGAGAAACTGGTCCAGGATGAGCTGGTCCTTCGGAGAGAAGGTGGAGTCTGGCTTTGCAACCACGACCAAATCGAACCGGTTCGTGCGGTACTTCATGCCTTCCAGCCGTTCAGCTAGCGCATTGAGTTTTCCATCCAGCGCGATGCGGTGTACATCGTAATCTTCTTCGAGGGTGGATACCCAGTCGGCCACTTCCCATTCCACCAGTTCTCCATGCCCTTCGAGGAAGGCAATCTGCGGCCGCTCCTGCCGGCTGGCGCGGCGAAGTCCGGTGACCAACTCGAACTCCACCGTGTTGATGGAACCTTGGATCATCGCATCGGACGGGGCAGGCGATTCGCTGCGGAAAAACTGAACCGGGACCTCCCGTCCCCGGTACGACACCAGTGCCGCCGGCCAAACCGTTCGGAACGCCTGGGTTCCTGCATCGTCAAAGGCGATCCGCGTGAAGCGCAGGCCCTGTTCGTAGAGCCGTTCCTCATTCTCCCCGATGGTCTTCGGGTCTTCGGATGCGTAGATGTCGACGAATTGATAGCGCACACGGCCACCGGAAACGTCCGCAAAGCGCTCGAGTTGGGTGCGGATGGCCTGTTCCAGCCGCTTCCACTCTGCAGGGAACGAACCGGTCAAGTAGCAGGTAATCAAGACATCATCCTGCAATTCCCCCAGATACGTCCGGGTGGCGGGGGTCAGGGTGTAGCGTTTCTCAGCCGTCAAGTCCCACGCCCCGGGAATCCACGAAGCCGCGACAGCGCAGGTCCATGCGATTCCGGCAGACAAGACAAATGCCCATGCGTCCGACCTTCGTTTTCCGCGCGACCGCTGCAAGGCCCACCGCGCTCCGAGCAACGTGAACGCAATGACTGCGCCGAAGTACGCCACGTCCCCCGGTTCGATGAGGCCCCGGCTCATGGCGCGGTAATGCTCCTCCATCCCGATGGCCCGGAAGAACCGGTCGTATTCCCCCCACGTGCCGAAGTCACCGAGGGCCGTGAAGCCGGTGTACAGGAAGACCGAGGCCACCAGCGACGTCAAGAAGGCCACCAGCGGATTCGACGTCAAGGCCGACATCAAGATGCCCACTCCGATAAGGGCTGCACCCAGCAAGAACAGTCCGAGGTAACTTCCCCAGGTGCCGCCCAGGTCCAAATTCCAAGCCGGTGCGCCCAGCGAGCCGATGACGCCCACATAGGCCAGCGTCGGCAGGAGCGCTACGACGAGAACGGCCGTGGCGCCGAGGAATTTGGCCCCTACAATCGCCCCTTCCCCCAGCGGCCGCGTCAGCAACAACTCGAGCGTGCCCGCGCGCCGCTCCTCCGCGATGCTGCGCATCGTGATGGCCGGGACAAGCAGCATCAGCACCCACGGGGCCCACACGAACAGCCCCTCCAGGGTGGCCATCCCGCCGTCCAGGACGTTCCATTCGCCCGGGAAGACCCAGAGAAAGAGGCCGAGCAGTACGAGGAAGGTCGCGACGGCTACGTAGCCGGTCAGCGCGCTGAAAAAGCCGCGAAGTTCTTTGAGGATCAGGGCCAGCATGGAGAATCGTTCGAGGCGCCAAGATACGCCGCAGCCGATGCGATAAAGGAAGCATCCACCGGCATGCTCCACGCCACCGGTCGGCTTTGAAACCCCGGCTTCGTCAAAGCCCAGACTTCTTTGAAAAGGGCACTTTCTC
>CAMCYM010000021.1 GCA_945883885.1 Chryseobacterium gleum | reverse complement strand
ACCGATCCACAGTTGTCCGTGGCAGCGGCCGCATCCAGCGTGAGAGCTGCATCGCACTCCGCCGTGTAATCCGCCGGAACGAACGTGAAGGCCGGTGCTGTCGTGTCTTCCACCGTGAGGACCTGTGTGTGCGAAGTCACGTTGCCGCTGCAGTCGGTGGCAGACCACGTCCGCGTCACCGTGTAGCTGTTCGGGCAAGCTCCTGACGCGATGTCTTCCGTGAAGATCACGCTCACCGCATCGCAATTGTCCGTCGACGTCAGCACTGCTGAAGCCGGAACCGCATCACACTCCACCGTCGCATCCGCCGGGAGAGCTTCCACGAAGGCCGGAGCTTCCGTGTCGGCCACCGTGATGGTGAACGACTGTGACGTGCTGTTGCCGCAAGCGTCCGTCGCCGTGATGGTCACCACTTGGACGTAGTTGCCACATGCATCGGCATCGCCCGTCCGGGCTTCGCTGAACGTGACGTCGCCGCATGTATCCTCAGCCGTGTAGCTGTAGGCTGCTTCGGCGCATTGGTTCGTTTGGTCAGACGGGAAGGACGTGAAGACCGGTGCGGTCGTGTCGATTACCGTGATGACCTGAGTTGCAATCGCGGTGTTGCCGCAGGCGTCGGTTGCCGTGTAGGTCCGCGTGACCGTTGAAGCGTTCGCACATGCGCCGGCTTCCGTGGTTTCCACCATGTCGATCGTCACATCGCCGCAGTTGTCCGATGCCGTTGCGGTTTCCACCGGCAAAGCGGCGTCGCATTCGGCCGTGTAGCCCGCCGGAACGAACGTAAAGGCCGGTGCCGTCGTGTCTTCTACCGTGATGACCTGCGTGGCGGATGCGGTGTTGCCGCATTCGTCGGTCGCCGTCCACGTGCGGGTCAGCGTGTACGCATTCGCGCATGCACCTGCTGCCGTTACTTCTGACAGGGTCCAAGCAACCGATCCACAGTTGTCCGTGGCAGCGGCCGCATCCAGCGTGAGAGCTGCATCGCACTCCGCCGTGTAATCCGCCGGAACGAACGTGAAGGCCGGTGCTGTCGTGTCTTCCACCGTGAGAACCTGCGTGTGCGAAGTCACGTTGCCGCTGCAGTCGGTGGCAGACCACGTCCGCGTCACCGTGTAGCTGTTCGTGCAAGCTCCTGACGCGATGTCTTCCGTGAAGCTCACGCTCACCGCATCGCAGTTGTCCGTCGCGGTCAACACGTCCGCTGCTGGAACCGCATCGCATTCCACCGTCGCATCCGCCGGGAGGGCTTCCACGAAGGCCGGAGCTTCCGTGTCGGCCACCGTGATGGTGAACGACTGTGATGTGCTGTTGCCGCAAGCATCCGTTGCCGTGATGGTCACCACTTGGACGTAGTTGCCACATGCATCGGCATCGCCCGTCCGGGCTTCGCTGAACGTGACGTCGCCGCATGTATCCTCAGCCGTGTAGCTGTAGGCTGCTTCGGTGCATTGGTTTGTTTGGTCAGACGGGAAGGACGTGAAGACCGGTGCGGTCGTGTCGATTACCGTGATGACCTGCGTGGCCGTGGCCGTGTTGCCGCAGGCGTCGGTTGCCGTGTAGGTACGCGTGACCGTTGAAGCGTTTGCGCATGCACCTGCTTCCGTGGTTTCCACCATGTCGATTGTCACAGCGCCGCAGTTGTCCGATGCCGTTGCGGTTTCCACCGGCAAGGCGGCGTCGCACTCGGCCGTGTAGTCCGCCGGAACGAACGTGAAGGCCGGAGCCGTGGAGTCAACCACCGTGAGGACTTGGACTCCGATTGCTGTATTGCCGCTGCAATCCGAGGAGACCCATGTCCGTGTGAGGCTGTAACTGTGTGCGCACGAGCCATCTGTGCGGTCTTCTGTGTAGACTACATCCACTGTTCCATCACAGTTATCCGTTGCAGTCAGAACTGCTGCTGCCGGAACTGCGTCGCATTCCACCGTCGCATCCTCCGGGAGAGCTTCCACGAAAGCCGGAGCTTGCGTGTCCTGCACGGTGATGATGAAGGATTGTGCGGTGCTGTTGCCACACTCGTCCGTGGCAGTGATCGTGACCGTTTCTACTTTGTTGCCACAAGCGTCCGTATCGCCCGTACGAGACTCGCTGAACGCAATGACCCCGCAGTTGTCTTCGGCCGTGTAGCTGTAGGCCACCTCGGCGCATTCGTTCGTTTGGTCAGAAGGGAAGGACGTGAAGACCGGAGCGGTAGAGTCCTCCACCGTCAGCGTCTGCTGGTAGGTCGACATGTTGCCGCTGCAATCCGTGGCCGTCCACCGGCGAACCACTTCATAATTCATCGGGCATGCACCTGGAACGGTGAACTGCCCCATGTAGACATAAACAAGCGGTTCGTCCGTGGTGCCACAATTGTCCGTAGCGAGCAATTCACCTGAATCGAGGAGGTCCTGCAGCGCCGGCTCCGGCAACGAAGTGCCGCACTCCACCGTGATATCCGCTGGGCCGTTCACAAACACCGGTGCTTGGGTATCGACGCGCGTCACCGTTTGCAGCGCTGTCTCTGCGTTGTTGCAGTCGTCGTCGAAGGCTGTGTAGTAGATGTCCACGAACTCTTCGCCGCATTGCGTGGGCACGCTGCCAGGAGTGAGGTCGGCAATGATGTCCCCCGACGGGCTTCCAGCTGCTACGCCGAGGAGTTGACCGCTCCATCCGAACCATCCGCCGAAGCCGAAAGCACAGTTGTGGCTGTTGCCGCCTGCACCGAGTTGGAATCGCTTCGACAGGTTGACCGGCATATGGGTGAGGGTGACCAAATCGCCCTCGTACTCTCCGCGGCCTTCGAGGTAACTCTGGTCGGCCTTCAACGTGTAGACCGTCTCAATATTCTCGCTGCATCCAAATGCAGTCAGGTAGGTACCGCCCGCGGCTTCCCACACTTCATCCGCAAGACCGTTCTCAAAGGCAACGAAGACCTCAAATTTCTGGTTCGGATTCACGTTGTTTTTGATCGACCCCGTCATTACGGCCACACCGTTCGAGTACGTTGTAAGCACCAGCGGGTCCGTTGCGTCTTCGACGAAATAGTCCGAAGCTGCTACACCCTGAGCCGCTGCTCCGTACAAGCGGAACGCCCCATCCGGACCCGGACCGTACGCCGTGGTCGCCGTGTAGACGGCATAGCCGGCATTGAAGTTCTCACCTAACAAGCACGAAACAGGCAACGGATCACCTGATCCATTCGCTGCCGTCACGGCTGGATTGCACACCGTCGGCAGGTCAGAAGTGCATTCGACATTGTAATCGTTCAGTGAAGGATTGAAGACAATCGTGCACAACACGTTGCCATCGCAATCATATCCGGCTGCAGCGAAGGTGCACGAACCGTCGTCATCCGTAGCAGCAGCATCGAAGTTGCAAGCGGTGACGTCCGTACAACCGTGGATTTCGTCCGTATCGCACACGCCGTCACTGTCTGTGTCTGCTGCGCATGAGCCTCCGCATACCCCAAGGGCGTCGAGTTCATTGCCAACGCAGTCGCAGTCACCGGCCGGAATTGCCGTACAGCCGCAACCGTAAATGGCGCCCGGGCCGTTGCAGATGCCGCACACGTCGAGAGATCCGACACAGGCATCGACGTCATCGCATATACCGTCGCTGTCTGCATCTGCACCGCAAGCACCTCCACACACCCCGAGGGCGTCGAGCTGATTTCCGGCACAGTCGCAGTCGCCGGCCGGAATCTCCGAGCAGCCACAAGCGTACACCGCTCCCGGTCCGTTGCAGACTCCGCACGCATCGAGCGAACCGACGCACGCGTCGACATCGTCGCACGTACCGTCTGCGTCCGCGTCTGCTGCGCATGAGCCTCCGCACACCCCAAGGGCGTCGAGTTCATTGCCAGCGCAGTCGCAGTCACCGACAGGGATTTCAGTGCAGCCACACGCATAGATCGAGCCCGGGCCGTTGCAGATGCCGCACGCGTCGAGGGCGCCTACGCAGGCGTCCACATCGTCACACGTGCCGTCGCCATCCGCGTCTGCTGCGCATGCTCCGCCACACACACCGATGGCGTCAAGCTGGTTGCCTGCACAATCGCAGTCGCCGACAGGGATTTCCGTACAGCCGCAAGCATAGATCGAGCCCGGGCCGTTGCAAATGCCACAGGCATCGAGCGAACCTACGCAGGCATCCACGTCATCGCACGTGCCGTCCGCGTCCGCGTCTGCCGCGCAAGCACCACCGCACACCCCGAGGGCGTCGAGCTGATTGCCCGCACAGTCGCAGTCGCCGGCCGGAATTTCCGTGCACCCGCAGGCGTACACCGCACCCGGTCCGTTGCAGATGCCGCAGGCATCGAGCACGCCGACGCACGCATCGACATCGTCGCACGTGCCGTCTGCGTCCGCGTCTGCCGTGCAGGCTCCGCCGCACACCCCGAGGGCGTCAAGCTGGTTGCCATTGCAGTCGCAGTCGCCGGCCGGGATTCCCGATCCGCCGCACACGCCACAGATGTCGTTCACCGCGCACGAACCGTCGTCGTCTGTAGCCGAAGCGTTGTAGTTGCATGCCGAAGCGTCCATGCAGCCCGCAATCTCGTCGGTGTCGCACACGCCGTCTCCGTCAGTATCGGCCGCGCAGTCACCGCCGCACACCCCGAGGGCGTCGAGCGCATTGCCGGCGCAATCGCAGTCTCCAGCCGGAATCTCCGTGCAACCACATGCGTAGACTGCCCCTGGGCCGTTGCAGATGCCACAAGCATCGAGAGCACCCACGCACGCGTCGACATCGTCACACGTACCGTCTCCGTCCACGTCTGCAACACAGGCACCGCCGCACACCCCGAGGGCGTCGAGCTCATTGCCAGCGCAATCGCAGTCCCCAGCCGGAATTCCCGTGCATCCGCATGCATACACTGCACCTGGACCGTTGCAGATCCCGCACGCATCGAGCGCGCCGACGCAGGGGTCGACGGCATCACACGTACCGTCTCCGTCTGCGTCCGCTGCGCAGGTGCCGCCACATACCCCGAGGGCGTCTGTGTACTGGCAGGAGCCGTCGTTCGTGTTTGCGTCTGCATCAAAATTGCAGGCCGTCGCGTCCGTACAACCAAAAAACACGCACGACCCATTGTCGTAGTCCGCCGCCGGATCGTAATTGTCCGCCGAGGCATTCGTACAGCCGCATGCGTTGTCCGGTCCCGGAGGCGTGTAGCCGATAGGGAAGTACGTTCCCGTTCCGTTGAATTCAAAGCTCAACTGTGCCTGGTTTGCGCCTACCCCTAGCGGGAAGACTTGCGCGTTGATGCGACCGGTGATTGTCCCGGCGGTCGTCATCTGCATGAACAACACCCGCGACGTACCCGCCGCAGGAATTCCGTTCACAGAGCCATTCAACAAATACCAGGCACCGCCTGTGAAGTCGTTGATGGATACGTTTTGGCCAGCGGTCGGAGTGCCCGCAGTGAACATCGGCTTCCAACGTTGCAAAGAGCTTTCGATGGTCGACGGGGCTGATTGCGGAGGAACCGCAGCACTCGAAATCCCGATTGTCACCCAGCTATCCGCCGCAAGAGTAGGGAAAAACGTGAAGAACAACGGATTGATTCCTCCCGCCGTCTCGCCCGTGGCGAACGTGTCGTTGTAAAACGAACCCGTGGTGGTTTGGAGGGCAAGGGGTGTCAAACTGTTGCCGTAGATCGATGACAGGAAGTCTGTGCCGTTCAGCATGTCAATGTAGAGCCGGTACGTAGTTTGACCCGGGACAAGGCCCGTGGCGTGCTGCTCCACCGTCATGGTGTACGTAGGAAGCGATGGACCGCCACTGCCCGCGCACGAACAGAATTCGCACGAACCGTTATCGTCTGTCGCATCCGCATCGTAGTTGCAAGCGTTCGACGCCGTGCATCCCGCTACCTCGTTTGCGTTGCACACCCCGTCGTTGTCCGTATCACCATCGGCCACCGCACCGCCCGAGCAGAAATCGCAGCCCGTCGCAAACACGCATGAACCGTTGTCGTCCGTTGCCGCTGCATTGTAATTGCACGCTGTGGAGGCCGTGCAACCCGCCACCTCGTTTGCGTTGCACACCCCGTCGTTGTCCGTATCACCGTCTGCCACCACACCGCCCGAGCAGAAGTCACAGCCCGTCGCAAACACACACGCTCCAGCGTCCGTCGCTGAAGCGTTGTAGTTGCAGGCCGTCGCGCTTTGGCAGCCCAATACTTCATCTGAATCGCACACCCCGTCGTTGTCCGTGTCACCGTCCACCGCAGAACCGCCCGAACAAACGTCACACCCCGTGGCATACACGCACGCTCCAGAGTCCGTTGCGGACGCGCTGTAGTTGCACGCCAAAGCGTCCTGGCAACCCACCACCTCGTTCACATTGCAGACCCCATCGTCGTCGGCATCCCCATCCGTCACTGCTGCACCCGTGCAGTAGTCGCAACCCACCGGTACTAAACAGGAACCATCATCGTCCGTCGCGTCCGCATCGAAGTTGCATGCGCTCGCATTCGTGCATCCTGAAATGACCGCATCTGGGTCTTGCGTCAAGATGGGCATCAAGCCACGGAATTCAGTAGACGAAAGACCGTTTTGGAAAACCTGTACATATATAGAGCCCGTGATCGTGCCGGCAGTGGTAATCTGCCCGACAAGCACTTTCAAGTCATCCCCGGCATAGCCCGGGTGCGTGTAGTTGCAACCTACGCCGCTGGGACAAGGGTTCAATCCGTAGAGGGCCCAACCCGTCGGGTGGTTCATCAACACGTTTTGTCCGGCGTTGAACTGAGCCCAAGGCGTGGCGACTGTCGTTTCTGACAACCCGTAGCCCGGAACCGATTGAGAGGCGCCGATGGTCAACCAGCTATCGTATTGCAGCGCGGGGATGAACCCGAAGAAACCGCCGTTGATTTGGGAACCGATGTTCGCCCCAGTGACCAAATCGTTGTGCCACGCAGGCGTGGACGTAGAGGTCAACACAAGCGGGTTGGCTGCTTCCCCGGAAATCGAGGACAGGAAATCCGATGCACTGTTCGTGTGCAAGTAAATCCTGTAGGTCGTTTGGCCCACCAAATTGGTGGTGCCGAACGGCCCAGTGTAGGGCACAGTGTGCACTGCATGAGGTTCAATGCCTAACCAAAATCCCGGTGGGACAGTGGTTGAGGAGGAGGGCAAACCCGCAGGTAACTGCCCGTTCACCACGTTCAACCCAAGTAGGGCCCAACAAGTGGTCAACAGAAACAACAGCTTACGCATGACACAAGTGATTTGGTGGTCTGTCTTCATTCATCCAATTCCCTTCTCCGAAGAGATGGAAACTGAATACAAGGCACGAATGTATGGGGTTGATTCCCGATTCGCAAGAAAAAAAACAAGGTTCATCGATAAAGAACTTATCTCAGTCGATACATCGCCCGCATGTCCCGGAGAGTCAGTGCATCCACGTGGCCTGCTTCACCGAAAGTTCATATTCCACCTTGCTCGTGTTGCGAAGTCGCCCGAACCGGTATATATTTGCACGCTCTTGCGCGGTACTATAGCTCAGTTGGTAGAGCAGCGGATTGAAAATCCGCGTGTCCCAGGTTCGAATCCCGGTAGTACCACTTGAAATCGGCAGGCCCAGCGCCTGCCGATCTTGTTTCTGGGCCATCGGGAAAGCAACACCCCATCATTATATAATTGTTCGGTGATTTTTTACACGTCGCTCAACGAAAGTATAAAAACACCCCGGGCGGTCTTTTACGACGCCCGCCTCGAAACCGCACGCATTCGCCAGCTTGAACCTGGTTGGGAGCAAGTTCCGTATTGGGAGCCGGTGCAGGCCGGAGAACGCCTGAAGTCTACGGAGGGCATCTTCTCTTTGTGGGAACGTATGGAGCGGCTCGGCCTGGGCAGGGGCGATGTGGTGGCGGGAGTCGGCGGGGGCACCGTCAGCGACGCGTTGGGTTTTGCCGCATCGACGTGGAAGCGTGGCGGGATGACCTCCGTTTGGATGCCCACCACCCTGGTGGGCATGATCGATGCCGCCCACGGCGGAAAAACAGCCGCAAACTTCCGCGGAACGAAGAACATCCTGGGGACATACCAGCTGCCCACCGCGGTCCTTGTGCATCCCGAATGGCTGACGACCTTGCCGCAGGAAGAGCTCCTCTCCGGTTGGTTTGAGCTGGCGAAACACGCGCTCCTGGAGGGCCCGGAGGCATGGGCCCAGCTCGCCGCCACCCCATCGCCCACCCTGGCCGATGTCGTGCCCCGGATCGAAGCCTCCATCGCGACGAAGCTGCGCATTGCCTCAGCGGACCCCTTCGAATCCGGTTTGCGCAAGGCCCTGAACTTCGGCCATACCGTGGGACACGCGCTCGAGGCCTGGAGCCACACACACGATACCCCCTTGACCCACGGCCGCTGCGTAGGCCACGGCATGCGGTGCGCCCTCCGCTACAGCGCCCCAGAAGCGCTGAACGCCGCGGATGCCGCGCTCGTGAGGTGGCTCGGGGGTGCACCCCCGCCCGTGGACGCGCGCGCACTTTGGAGCTACATGCTGCAGGACAAGAAAAACGAGGAACGGGAGGTCCGGGAAGTGGTGCTCGACGGCATCGGCCGGCCGCGCTGGGACGTGACGCTGCGGTTCGACACGTTCGAAGACGCATGGACGGCGCTTCAGGCACCCGAAGCCTAACTTTGTGCCCATGCAACGAACGGCGGATGAACTCGCTACCTACCTCAACGGCACGGTCGACGGCGACGGGCAGGTGACGGTGCGGCGCGTAGGACGCATCGAATCGGCAGAGCGTGGCGATTTGACGTTCCTGGCGAACCCCGATTACGAGGGGTATATCTATAGTACTGAAGCATCTGTGGCCATCGTTTCCGTGGATTTTCTGCCCAAACGGACCCTGCCCGCTGCCTTGACCTTGGTCCGGGTCAGCGACCCCTACGCAGCGTTTGGCAGCATCCTGGAGCTCGCAGACACCACCACGGGCCGCCCTCCCGGGATCCACGCCACGGCGGTCATCGACCCCAGCGCTGAAATCGGCGCCGACTGTGCCATCGGGCCGTACGTCGTCATCGAAGCCGGAGCACGCATCGGCGCAGGAGCGGACCTCCGGGCCCACGTCTACATCGGCTTGAACGCCCTCGTTGGAGCCCGGACCTTGCTCCATGCGGGTGTGCGGGTCGGGGACCGGTGTGAAATCGGCGATGCGTGCATCCTGCAGGCGAACGCCGTCATCGGCTCCGACGGGTTTGGCTTTGCCCCCCAAGCAGACGGGGCCTACCGCAAGGTGCCCCAAACCGGGAACGTCCGCGTCGGAGAAGGCTGCGAAATCGGCGCCTGCACCACCATCGACCGCGCCACCCTCGGCTCTACGGTCATCGGGCGCGGTGTGAAGCTCGACAACCACATCCAGATCGGCCACAACGTCACCATCGGCGACCACACCGTCATCGCCGCCCAAACCGGCATCGCAGGCTCCACGTCGATCGGCGCACGGTGCATGATCGGCGGCCAAGTGGGCATCGCCGGCCACCTGCGCATCGCCGACGGCGTCCGCATCGGTGCACAATCCGGAATCGGCGCCAGCCTTCTCAAGCCGGACACCGACCACCGCGGCACCCCGTCCCTCCCGATGGACAAGTACCTCGCCTCCCAGCTCGGCCTGCGGGCCCTCCTGCGCGAGAACATCCTCGGACGCATCGCGGCCCTCGAGCACCTCGTCCCCCACGCGCACCGGAACGACACACCATGAACCAACGCACCCTCGCCAGCGCCGTGAGCTTCTCCGGCGTAGGCCTCCACACCGGCGAATTCAACCGGCTGACCCTTCATCCCGCCCCCGAGAACCACGGCTACGTCTTCCGACGCACGGACCTCCCCGGGGAACCGCTGATCGAGGCCGATGTCGACCGAGTCGTCGGCACCCAGCGCGGCACCACGCTCGAACAAAACGGCGCGCGGATCCATACCACCGAGCACGTCCTCGCCGCGCTCTATGGCTGCGAGATCGACAACGCCCTCATCGACGTCCACGGCCCTGAAATCCCCATCCTCGACGGAAGTTCGTTGCCCTACGTCGAGGCCCTGCATGCCGCCGGCTTCACGGACCAGGCAGCCCCGCGGAAATACTACACCCTCCGAGAGAACCTGACGTACGAAGACCCGGAAAAAGGCGTCGAGATGCTCGCCGTCCCGAACCCCGACGACACCTTCCGGGCCACGGTGATGGTGGACTACCAAAGCCCGGTGCTCGGCACGCAACATGCCTCCATCGGACGGCTCGCCGATTTCGCCGAAGACATCGCACGGTGCCGGACATTCGTGTTCCTCAAAGAAGTCACAACCCTTGCACGTGAAGGCCTGATCAAGGGCGGCGACCTCGACAATGCCGTCGTCCTCATCGAACGACCCTACGCAGAAGAAGAACTGCGCGAAATCGGCACGCTGCTCGGCAAATCCGACCTGCAAGCGCGCGCAGACAGCCCGGGCGTCCTGAATACGTCGCCGTTGCGGTTCCCGAACGAACCCGCCCGGCACAAGCTGCTGGACATCGTCGGTGACCTCGCGCTGACCGGAGTGTTCCTTCGCGGACACATCCTCGCTGCACGGCCCGGACACGCGGGGAACGTGGCTTTTGCGCGGCTCATCCGGCAACGCATGCGGGCGGAAGCCGGCTTGCCGGATTTGGACCCGAACCGTCCGGGAATCATCGACATCACCGGCATCGAGCGGCTCCTGCCCCACCGCTACCCGTTCCTGCTCGTCGACCGCATCCTCGCGATGAACGAAACGAGCATCACTGGCTTGAAAAACGTCACGATGAACGAGCCGTTCTTCCAAGGCCATTTTCCCGGCAACCCGGTGATGCCCGGCGTATTGCAGGTAGAAGCCATGGCCCAGGTCGGCGGCATTTTTGCACTGAAGAGCGTGCCCGATCCTGAGAACTACACGACGTACTTCATGAAGATCGACAACGTGCGCTTCAAGCAAAAAGTCGTGCCGGGCGATGCGGTGATTTTCCACCTGGAATTGCTCTCGCCCATCCGCCGCGGGCTGGTGCACATGCGCGGGCGCGGCTTCGTGCGGGGCGTGCTGGTTTCCGAGGCCGAGATGCTTGCGCAGGTGGCCAAACAAGGCTAAGCCCGTACCTTCGGTTCGTGATTTCTCCATCTGCATTTGTCCACCCGGAGGCGCGACTCGGCGTCGGTGTGGTGGTGGAGCCCTTTGCCTACGTCGGCGCCGGCGTCGTGGTGGGCGATGGCACCTGGCTCGGCCCGCACGCGACGCTGCTCAGCGGCACGACCGTGGGGCGGGAGTGCAAGATCTTCCCCGGCGCGGTCATCGGCGCTGCGCCCCAAGACCTGAAGTACGACGGCGAGGCCACGACGGTCGAAATCGGTGATCGCACGGTCATCCGGGAGTGCGCCACGGTGAACCGCGCTACGGCGGACCGCTGGGTGACGCGGGTCGGGAGCGACTGCTTGCTGATGGCGTACACCCATTTGGCGCACGACGTGCACGTCGGCGACCACGTCATCATCGCGAATACAGGCAACATCGCCGGGCATGTCACCATCGAAGACTGGGTCATCATCGAAGGCATGGTCGGGGTGCAGCAGTTCGTGACCATCGGGCAGCACGCGTTCGTCGCGGGAGGCTCGCTGGTGCGGAAGAACATACCTCCGTACATCAAGGCCGCACGGGAGCCGCTGAGTTACATCGGGGTCAATGCCATCGGCCTGCGGCGCCGCGGCTACGATGCCGACCGGATCCAGCGCATCGAGGACATCTATCGGACGCTCTATGTCCAAAACGGCAACATGGCCCAGGCCCTGAAGATTGCGGACGCCGAACTCCCCTCCTGCGAAGACAAGGACACCGTCCTCGAATTCATCCGCGCCTCCGACAAGGGCATCATCCGCGGTCCGTTCTGACATGGCCGCCTGGTCGGTGGAGGCCGATGCACTGGGCCACCAATTCACAGACCGGTGGGTGTTTTCGAACCTCACCTTTCAGCTGCCGGCGGGATCGCGGGTTGCGCTGACCGGATCGAACGGCAGCGGGAAATCCACGCTGGGACGCGTGCTCGCAGGGCATTTGGTGCCCACTGCAGGAACATCCCGCTGGAACGGTTCTTCCGACCACACGCGGGTGCCGCTGGAGACCCTCCTCGTCGGCACCGGTGCCGCCTTGCCTGGCCACCTCACAGGGCACGAGGCTTTGCGCTTTCATGCGGCCTTTCGCCACGTGCCTGCACCCGATGCAGTCCTGGCGCGGTGGAAGGAGGCTGGATTGTCGCGTTTTTTAGATGTGCCCTTGCGCACGCTGTCGACGGGGATGCGGGCACGGATGCACCTCGGGCTGGCCTGGGGTACGGAAGCAGCCCTGGTGGTCCTCGACGAGCCCGCTGCGAACCTGGACGCCCGTGGAAAGGCTTGGTACCGTGGGCTCCTTGACGACTGGGCGGGCAGAGCCACGGTGGTGGTGTGTACGAACGCGTTGGAGGAAGAGTGCCCCGGCGCGGGCGTCCACGTGCACCTCGACGACTGGGCCCGGATGTAACCTTCATGGGGAGCCTTGCGTACGTGACTCCAAATCACATGCGAAACATGCTACCCATGAAACTCAAGAACTCCTTGATTGCGGTGTTGATGACCGCTGCGGCCCTTGCACTGGCCGTGACCACGTTTGCCCAAACCACGGGCTTGACCGGAACGGCTCATCCGCTGAGCGATTTGGACCACGCCTGCGTGGCATCCACTCCGTTCGGAAACACTTCCGTCCGTTTGAACAACCAAATGGCAGATCAGGGCTTTACGTCCTGCATTACCGGGTACACTGAAACCATTTATGTGATGGTAAAAGAGGTCCGTCGTGGAGGTGTTTTAATGGTGGGAATCCAAGACAAATTCGGCAATACCCTGAGCACGGCACAGACGAAACTTGTGCAGGGATTTTCTGGAATCATGGCCATTGACATCAAAGCCCCAGTCACCGAAGGCGTCAACTTCCACCTGTTCCTCGAAACTCGGAACAATGCGAATGTGGTCTTTCACAGCCGCAACATTTCGGAACCAGAACACGAACTTTTCGTGGATGGTTGGTCCTTGTC
>CAMCYM010000020.1 GCA_945883885.1 Chryseobacterium gleum | reverse complement strand
GCACCGAGGGAGGGGGGATGGAGCGAGTGGATCCGCGCAGCTCCGGGTGTGGTAGCCACCGAACTCGGTGCGGGGTCGTTTTCCCCCATTGTGCGCGGTTTGCAAGGGACCCGGATCGCCGTGGTTTCCGATGGTGTGCCACTCCAAGGGGCCCGGTGGGGGGCGGATCATGGCGTCCTTGCGGATCCAGAACTTGCAGGCAGTGCCGCCGTGGTGCTGGGTGGAGGGGCCGTGTGGTTGGGGCCAGAAGCAGTGGCCGGTGCCGTCGTCTTTCAGGAAGTGCCTCCGTTGCCCGAGGAAGGAGCAGACGCCGCGTGCGCGGTGAGTGGGAGGTCCGGGGATGGGCGCGTGGGCGTAGTGGCGACCGCGCGGGTCCGGTCGGGTCGGGTACAGTGGCGGGCGGGGTGTGGGGCCACTGCGTTTGGCGACCGCAACGTTCGAGCCACCACGTTCACCTACCTCGGCCGCGTGCTTCCGCTGGAAAACAACCGGCTGGTGAATACCTCGGGCACCACCGTTTCGGGCAAGGTAGGGTTCGATGCGTGGCCGCGGCACGGCGGACGGTGGCGGGGCGGCATCGAAGCGTTCGCGGTGAATTCCGGGTTGTTTCCTGGCATCATCGGCACGCCGATCGAGGCGGACCTGGCGGACGATGGGGCGCGTTACGGGACGATTTTGCCCCGATCGACGGGCAGCCGCATCACCACCACGTTCGAGCGAGACGGAGCCCGTGGGACCCTGTTTAGAATCTCGGGTTCCATGCTGGACCGGACAGAATGGGCGCCGCCCCATGCACACGGCTGGGGGCCGGAGCCGACCGACGCGCTGGCTTTGCGGATTGCCGAGCGCACCGCATTCAGCGAGGTGCGGGTGCCTGTGGGCGCAGCGTGGGTGGTAGGTTTCCAAACCGAAGGCCTCCTGGCCACCACCTCCGGCTGGGAGTTCCTGCTGGCCGACCACCGTACAGGGCGCATCAGCGGGGGGGCGACGTGGGCACGTGCCGGATGGTCGGCCGGCCTTCGTGCCGATGTGGTGCACCGCTCGGGCGGGGGGCACGAAGAGCCGCTGTACGGACCGGACGGCGAGGTGGTGGGGACAGACGTGCGGGCCGCGCCGTACCGCAAGAATTTTACCGGAGCCACCGCGACGCTGCACCGGGCTGGCGCCGCCGGGGAGGCGACGGTGGTGGTGGGTACCCGGTTTCCGGATGCCTATGCGTTGGGTGCGGACGGCATCCACCACGGCACCTTTCGGTTCGAGCGGGGGAACGCGGCCCTGCGTCCAGAGCATGTGGCCGAGGTCCGTTGGGGCGGGAAGTGGGAGCGGGGCCGCGTGCGCTGCACCGTGGACGGCTTCGGGGCGGCCCACGCAGGCTTCATCTACCTGCGCCCGACCGGGGCCTTCGCGCCCATCGCGCACGCGGGCCAAATCTATTCCTTCACCGCCACCCCGGCCTTCCGCACCGGAGGGGAAGCCCACCTCGCAGTGTCCACCGGGCGCAGCGGTGGAAGCCTCGAAGCCAGCGGCGGCTGGAGTCCGGGCTGGGACCTGGCGACGGGGTTCGCATTGCCCTTCACGCCGCCTCCGCGCGTTCGGTTGTCCATCCTCTCCGGGACGCGGACGTGGGGCCGGACCTTCCTTTCCGGCCGCATCGATGTGGACCGCGTCGGCGAAGCGCGGCTCGTCGCGCGCAACGAAGCCACCACGCCCGGCTACACCCTGATCGGCGCATCGGGTACCCTCCAGCGAGGAGCCTGGACGGTGACCCTTGTGGGCCGAAATCTCGCGCGGGCAGTGGCCTTGGACCATACCAGTGCCTACCGAGCGTTGGGATTGCCGATGCAGGACCGGACCGTGACGGTTCGCATCGCGAAACAGTTCTCAAGTTTGACAAGAATTCAACCAATCAATTCAAAATGAATCTCATGAACAATTTTGTTTGGAGTGTTGCTGCAGGTGTTCTGATGGTGGCGTCGGCAGGATGCGGAAAGACGGATGCCACGCCGCCGACGTTGGAAGTGGTGGTAGCGGGTGTGCAGCCTGGTGCTGAAGTGGAGGTGGACGCCGGCTCGACGGTGAGTGTGACCGTTCTGGTCCAAGACGAGACGGAACTGTCACAGCTCCGGATCGATCTCCACAGTGCTTCCGGTCACAGCCACGGCGGCGGCACCCAGGAATTCGTGCTGAGCAGCGGTGCGTGGACGAAGCTGGTGCAGGAAGACCTCGAAGGGACGAGCCATCTGTACCAAGCAAGCTGGACCGTGCCAGAGGATGTCCGTGGCATATGGGACCTCGTCATCGATGCAGTCGATGTCGAAGGGAACGAAGCAGAGACTGTGGTGATGCAGGTCCATGTCGAGAACGCGCTCATACCGCTGTTCACGCTGGGCACGTGGGCCGAAGATGCCGCTTGGACCGCAGGGTCGACGTTTCCATTTGAAGGAATGGTCAGCGATGCGGATGGGCTAGCTCTGGTGGAAGTCCACATCCATGACGAGGAGGCCGGAACGGTCGTGTGGGAGGGGAGCTGGGACGCGGCGGGAGCAGTGGAGTTTGATTTGGCCGCGGCAGTGGTCACACTGCCCGCGGGATTCAGCGGCCCGGTGCATGTCCACCTCCACGCGGAAGACGCCACCGGACGCGTGTGCGAAACCGGATTTGAGGCCACGGTCGAGTAACTCAGCGGCCGTGTGCTGCGTACCTTGACCCCATGGCGGAACGTATTTCCTGTGGGGGCGAGCTCGTGGTGCTGCGGCCCGACGAGGTCGCGGTGGAGGACCGGGTCTTGCTCGATGCGGCGTTTGCTGCAGCCGAGCGGGCCCACGCGCCGTACTCGCATTTTTTTGTAGGTGCAGCGGTGCGGCTTGCCGACGGGCGGGTGGTGGCGGGGTGCAACCAAGAGGATCCGGCCTTTCCTTCGGGGTTGTGCGCCGAGCGCGTGGCCTTGTTTGCGGCCGGGGCGCAGGCGCCGGGCGTGGACATCGAAGTCTTGGCCATTGCTTCGCCTAACCCCACGGCGCACCTCGGGTTTTCGCCGTGTGGCGGTTGCCGTCAAGTGCTGCACACGTTCAGCGAGCGGCAAGGAAAGCCCTTTCGTATCGTGTTGCAGGCAGCCGACGGACCGGTGGTTGAAGCGGCGGGACCGGAGGTTTTCTTGCCGTGGGCGTTCCACAGCGATGCTTTAGGGTAGATTCGCGGCCATGGAAATCCTGTCGAGTTTGCTCGGCATCGTGACCCTGCTCGGGCTTGCGGTGCTTTTTTCGCGCAACCGCAAGGCCATTCGCATCCGCACGGCTGCGGGGGCGTTCGGCATCCAACTCGCCATCGGTGCGCTGGTGCTGTACGTCCCGGCCGGAAAACGCGCCTTGCAAGTGGCTTCGGACGCTGTCAGTCGGGTCATCGGGTACGGCAACGAAGGCATCAGCTTCCTCTTCGGTGGCTTGAACGACGGCAAAATGTTTGAGGTGTTCGGCAGCGGGGGGTTCATTTTCGCGATCCGCGTTCTGCCCGTAATCGTCTTCTTCTCAGCGCTTATCAGTGTGCTGTACCACATCGGGGCGATGCAAGCGGTCATCGGGGTGTTGGGCGGCGGAATGCGCAGGTTGCTAGGGACTTCCCGGACGGAATCGCTGTCTGCGACGGCAAACATCTTTGTGGGCCAAACCGAGGCTCCCCTCGTCGTCCGGCCCTACATCGCCGGCATGACCCGGTCCGAGCTGTTCGCCGTGATGGTAGGCGGTTTGGCCTCGGTGGCGGGCAGCGCCGTGGCGGGCTACGCGGCCATCGGCGTGCCGCTCGAGTACCTGATTGCGGCCAGTTTCATGGCGGCACCGGGCGGACTGCTCTTTGCGAAGCTGCTTCTCCCGGAGACAGAAGACCCCCAAGACGATCCCGCGCTCGGACACGCCGCACCGGAAGATCGGCCCGCGAACGTAATCGATGCAGCGGCCTCCGGAGCTTCGGCGGGCATGCACCTGGCCTTCAACGTAGGAGCCATGCTGCTCGCGTTCGTAGGGTTGATTGCACTGCTCAACGGCCTGCTCGGCGGCATCGGCGGCCTGTGGGGACAGCCCGACCTCACGCTGGAGTTGATGCTCGGCTATGTCGGCGCACCGGTGGCGTTTCTCCTCGGCATTCCGTGGTCGGAGGCGGTCGTGGCGGGCTCCTTCATCGGCCAAAAGTTCATCATCAACGAATTCGTGGCCTACCTCAACTTCGCGCCCTACCTCGGCGACGCGCCGGCGGTGGTACTTAGCACGAAGACGAAAGCCATCATCTCCTTCGCCCTGTGCGGCTTCGCGAACCTCTCGTCCATCGCGATCCTGCTCGGCGGCATCGGCTCGATGGCCCCTGCCCGGCGTGCGGAGATTGCGCGGCTCGGCATGTTGGCGGTGTTGGCCGGTACGATGTCGAATCTGATGTCTGCGGCCATTGCCGGACTCTTCCTTTCGCTGGCATGACGGACGAGGAGTTGCTTCGGTTCCTCGATGTGACCTCGTTGCGCGGAGACGAATCCGAGGTTGAACTGATCGACCTCGCCCGCCGGGTGGACGAAGCGCCGGGACCACCGGCGGCCCTGTGCATCTTCCCCGATCACCTCGCGGCGGTTGCAGCGGCGTTTCCTGACCGCGTTTGGGCGCTTGCGACCGTGGTCAATTTCCCTTCGGGTTCAGCAGATCCGGAAGCCGTGGGCCGCGCAGTGGAGGCAGCCGTGGCCGCCGGCGCCCAAGAAATCGATGCGGTCATGGCCATCGAGGCCTTTTTTGCGAAGGACTTCGGACGGGTGGATGCGGTGTTTTCTGCCGTCCGTGCGGCCGCTCCTTTGGCCTGCTTCAAAGCCATCTTGGAAACCGGAGACCCCCGCTTTACGCCGCAACTTCTCGGACGAGCGGCCGATCGGGCGCTCGAAGCGGGAGCGGACTTTTTGAAAACCTCGACCGGCAAGGTGCCGGTGGGCGCTACGCCGGAGGCCGTGGAAGTGCTGTGCGATGCCATCGGATGGGCTCCGGTGGGTGTAAAAGTCTCCGGCGGCATCCGCACGCGTGAAACTGCATTGACCTTTGTGGACATCGTGCGCCACCGACCCGCTTTTGAATCGTTGACCCCGCGCCGTTTCCGAATCGGCGCATCGGACCTTTTTACCCAACTCCATTCCCGTGCTCGTACCTGAATTCATCCGCCGCAAGCGCGACGGGGAGGCCTTGCCTCCGGACGCCATCCGTGCCTTCGTCGCCGGCATCGCCGACGGTTCCATTCCCGATGCCCAGATCTCCGCCTTCGCCATGGCTTCGCTGTTCCGTGGCCTCTCCGCAGCCGAAGCGGTGGCCTTTACCCTGGCCATGCGCGACTCGGGCAAGGTGTTGCGCTGGGACCCTGCGAAGTTGGGTGGACCGGTAGCGGACAAGCACAGCACCGGCGGGGTAGGAGATGCGGTTTCGCTGATTCTCGCTCCCGCAGCGGCTGCTTGTGGGGTGTTCGTGCCCATGATTGCAGGCCGCGGTCTGGCGCACACGGGCGGCACGGTGGACAAGCTAGAAGCGATCCCGGGATATACAGTGGCGCCGGGGGCAGAACGCTTTCAGCAAGTAGTCGCTGCGGTGGGCTGCGCCATTGTGGGCACTACCGCGGAATTTGCACCGGCTGATAGCCGCTTGTATGCCGTGCGGGATGTGACGGCGACGGTCGAGCAAATCGGGCTCATTACGGCCAGCATTCTTTCCAAAAAACTCGCAGCGGGCCTTGGGTCGCTGGTCATGGACATCAAGGTCGGTTCAGGGGCCTTCATGCGATCGGAAGAAGCCGCGCGTGCGCTGGCAGCCTCCCTCCGCGAAGTGGGGGCCGGTGCGGGCCTCCCCGTGCGGACCCTGCTCACGCCCATGGACGAACCGCTCGCCGACGCAGCGGGCAATGCCCTCGAAGTCGCAGAAGCCGTGGCACTGTTGCGCGGGGAAGTGCGGTCGCCTGCCTTGCTGGAGGTCACGCTGCGCCTGGGCGAGGAGTTGCTCGTCGGCGCAGGGGTGGAACAGAACCCGGATGCAGCCCGGGCTCGCCTCGTGGGGGTGCTGAAGTCCGGGGCGGCGGCGGAACGGTTTGCCCGGATGGTTGCAGCCTTAGGCGGGCCCACGGACTTCGTGGACCGGCCGGGGCAGTACCTCGCGAAAGCGCCGGTCGTGTTGGACGTTTGGCCTGCGGCTGCCCATACGGGCAAGGTCCTCGCCCGCCTGGATACCCGCCAGCTCGGGCTGGCCGTGGTCGAGCTCGGCGGCGGGCGGCGGCGCCCCGGCGACCGGGTGGACCCGGCCGTCGGCATCGACCGCTGGATGCGCATCGGCATGCCCGTCGACCCCGCCCGGCCCCTCGCCCGCATCCACGCCCGCGACTTCGCCTCGGCGGCCCGCGCGGCCGATGCCGTCCGGGCGGCCTGCACCTTCGGCGCATGAACCGCACCGCCCTTCATCTGTTCTACTGCCATGGTGAAAGTCAAGGTCTTCGATTCTACTGAGGCGAGGGCCTCCGCGCGCCGCCCGGCCGAGGCGCCGCCCACCGACGCTGCCGCCTTCCACGCCGTCGTGGAAAGCCGCCGCAGCGTGCGCATTTTCACCGACGATCCGGTTCCGGAGGACGTGGTCACGCGCTGCCTCGATGCGGCGTTGCTCGCACCGAATTCCTCGAACCTGCAGACCTGGCAAATCCACTGGGTGCGCTCGCCGGAGAAAAAGGCCGCGCTGGTGGAAGCGTGTCTCAGTCAGCCGACTGCGGTCACGGCGCAGGAGCTCTTCGTCTTCGTGGCGCGGCCGGACCTTTGGCGCGAAAACAATGCGCGCATGCTCGATCGGTTGAATGCGGATCCGAAGGTCCCCGAACGCGGCAAGCAGTACTACAAGGTCATCACAAAAATCGCTTATAACCAGGGGCCCCTGGGGCTGTTGAAGCCCTTCAAGTGGCTGTGGTTCAATATCCGTGGACTCTCGAAGCCGACGCCCCGCGAACCCATCGGGCTGGCGGACATGGACGTTTGGGCCCACAAATCGACGGCATTGGCAGCGGGCACTTTCATGCTCGCTTTGCGGGCCGAGGGCTTCGACAGCTGCCCGATGGAAGGGCTGGATTCCGTGCGGGTCAAGGGCATCCTCGGGCTGCCGCGCGCTGCAGGAATTTGCATGGCGGTTTCGGCAGGGCGGAGGGCAGAGGGCGGCATTTACGGCCCGCGGTACCGCTTCCCACGGGAAACGGCTGTGTTTGAGCACTGAGCGCGAGCGAGTTCGTGGGTGCAACTTCTGCAGGTGCAGGGGTGTTGTTACATTTGGTCCCCGCCTAAGCGAATTTGCGCATGCCCACGTACTTCCGAAGACTTGAGCTTTTTCTATGGTTTTTGCTGCTCTGCCTGCCGCTGCGCGCCCAATTCACCACCTCGGGGAATGCGGGCGCCGTCGGGGGGCAACCGGGGTGCTGGAACTTGACTCAGAATAGCGCGAACCAGTCGGGGCAGATTTGGAGCACCGCGAATGTCGATGTCAATCAGTACTTTGACATGCTGGTGGAGGTTCGGTTGAGCAACAACTCGAACGATGCGGGCGCGGACGGCATGGCATTCGTGCTGCGGCCTTCCTCCGCGCCTGCTACGGGCACCGGCGGGGGGCAAATGGGCTTCGGGGGCATCACGCCGTCCCTCATCGTCGAACTCGACACCTACGTGAACACCGGGGCCCCGTCGTTTGACCCGAACAGTGACCACATCGGGGTGCAGAAGAACGGGTCGAACGCCCACGTAGCCCCGGACATGATCGCCGCTCCGGTGTCCGCGCTGAATCCGGTCGGCAACATCGAAACGGGCAACTGGTACACGCTGCGCGTGACCTACAACCCCGACACGGACAACCTCAAGGTCTTCTTCAACTGCGTCGAGCGCATTTCGACCACGGTCGATTTGGCGGCCATCCTCGGGACGAATCTGGTGCGCTGGGGCTTCACGGCAGGGACGGGCGGGCTTTCGAACCAGCACCGGGTTTGCGATCCCGTGTGGGTCTCGGGCATGGGCAACTACTTGCCTTCCTCGGTCACAGCGTGCGCCGGTGCACCTTCGACCTTCACCATCCCCGCAGGCATCACCGGAGTTACGTGGGCTCCGAACACGGCGCTTTCGGCCACCACGGGCAACACCGTTACTGCGTCCCCGACCACGACGACCACCTACACCGTCACCTACAACAACCTCTGCAACGCGCCGACGACCGAGCAGATCACGGTGAATGTGGCTGCTTTGCCGACTTCGACCTTGCCCGTAGCAGCCGTCAGTTGCAACGGGACGCCCATTAACCTTCCGAACGGCCCATGGCCAGCCGGCGTGGTGGGGACCTGGGCCGGGGGCTCTACGGCAGCTGTGTTGCCTGTGACGCAAAGCGGCACCTACACCCTCACGGTTCAAGACACAGTACAGGGCTGCAGTGCGACGTATTTCACGAACGTCAGCGCGATCAATTTGGCTCCGGTCAACCTCGGTCCGGACCTGACCGTTTGCCCGGGTACCGCAGTCGTGGTGGACGGTTCGGGCGGGAACCTCGGCGTGACCGTGTCGTGGAATGGAACGGCTGGATTGCCCACCTATGAGCTTCCCGGCCCCGGAACGTACATCGCGGTGGCGACGCAAGGGCCTTGCCAAGTGCGGGACACCCTCTCGCTCGCTTGGCATCCGTCCTACAACGTGGACCTCGGGGGCGGTCCGCTCGACCTGTGCCTCGGGGGTACCCTCGAACTCGACGCGGAGGATCCTGCGTGGACCGGTGCGCCCGTGGATTTCGTTTGGTCAAACGGTGCCCACAACTCCACCCTCACGGTCGACGCAGCGGGCCTGTACACGGTCGAAGTCACCACCGATGCGTGCAGCTTCAACGACGGAGTGCAGGTGGTCAACTCCCCGAACCAAGGGGTAAATCTCGGCGAGGACCTGGTCCTGTGCGCCACCGCCACCGCCGTCCTATCCAGCGGGTATCCCGCTGCGAATACGGCGTGGAATTCGGTTACGTCCGGCGGTTCTGCACCCGCAGCGGGGACGTATGCGGTGGGAGGGGAGGACGAGGTGTTGGCGGTCGAAATCACCTTCGGGCAGTGCGTGACCCGCGATACGCTCGAGGTCGACCACGTGCCGTTGTTCGACCCAGGGTTGCCGGCTTCCGTGGACATTTGCTTGAATGACAGTGTGCTGTTGACCGCTGCTTCCGGAGCAGATGCGTACACGTGGACCGGCGGAGCATCGGGACCGACACTGTGGGCCACGGCGCCGGGGCTCTATGCGGTAGCTGCTCCCATCTCGGGCTGTCCGCACACCGATGCGGTCCAGGTCGTTCCGTCCGCAAACACCGGGGTGGACCTCGGCGACGATGCGGTGCTGTGTGACGGCAACACCTTCACGGTGGCCAGTGGGTACGTGGCGGCGGCGACGTCTTGGTTTGTGAACGGTGCCGCTGCAGGCCCGGCGGCCCTGTGGTCGGTGACAGGGGCTGATGCGACACTGGTGGCGGAGGTGACTGTAGGGGCGTGTGTGTCCCGCGATACCGTTGTGGTGGACCACGTTCCGTACTTCGATGCGGGGTTGCCAGCTGCGTTGACGGTGTGCGAGGGGGACAGCGTGTTCATCGCCGCGGCTCCCGGTGCTCCGGTGTACACGTGGAATACGGGGGCGGTTGCGCAAGGGATTTGGGCCACCGCAGGGGGCACCTACTCGGTCAGCACCCCCATCCAAGGATGTCCGCACGTGGATGCGACGCTGCTCACCGTCAATCCTTTGCCCGATTTCGACCTCGGGCCGGACCTGGCTTTCTGCGAAGGCGAGGCGGTCCTCCTCTCTACGGGTATCTTCCTCAGCGATGCAACGACTTGGTCTTCAGGCGCTTCAGGGCCTACTTATGAAGTATCGAGTACCGGAAATGTGAGCGTTTCCGTGACGGTGGACGGTTGTACGACCAGCGATGCCGTCGACGTGACCGTGCACCCGCTGCCGGTGTTTACCCTCGGACTCGACCGCACCCTGTGCCCGGATGAGACGGCTGAGCTTTCTACCGGTCCGATGCCCTCGGGCACCGTGGTCACTTGGAATACGGGGGCAGCAGGCACGTCATTCGATGCGGGCTCGACGGGGGTGTATGTGGCGACGGCCGTCCGCAACGGCTGCAGCTGGACGGACGACGTAACGGTGGAAGTGGCCGATCGTCTCGAGGCCGATGTCCCGCTGGAGCTGCTCGTGTGCGAAGGCGATTCAATCCTCGTGAGCGTGGAGAACGAGCCCAACCTTTTCCCGGAAAGCTACCTCTGGAGCACCGATGCGACCACTCCGGCCATCCGGATCGGACGCCAAGGATCCTACGACGTCACAGTCAGCAACGCGTGTGAATCGGTCATGGCCGAGTTCGAGGTGCGCCTCGAGCCCTGCGGCTGTGTGGCGTGGGTCCCGAGCGCCTTTACTCCGGACAACGACGGGCGCAATGACGGCTTCCGGCCGGTGCTGAGCTGCGCGCCTGGGTTCTACAACTTCCGCATTTTCAACGCTTGGGGCGAGCAAATCTTTGCTACGTCTGATCCCGACGGGGTGTGGTTTGGCCAAATCGAAAACGACCCCACCACTTCCGACCACAGCGGCTACTTCGGCGCAAATGCCATCTACCGCTGGACCCTCGAACTGACCTTCCCCGAATCGGGCGACATCCGCATCCTGACCTCGGAAGGCACGGTCATGCTGGCGCGGTGAGGAGGCGCTTCGCGCCAAGGGTTGAGATTGAAGCGAGGCGTCGCCTCGCGGGACGAGGGTTGAGGGTTGAGGGTTGAGGGACGAGGGTTGAGGGATGAGGGATGAGGGATGAGGGGTTGAGATTGAGATTGGGGTTGAGATTGGGGGAAATGGTTCGTAAGTTTCAGTTGAGTTCTTCCTATAAAGAGCGGCGCAGCCGCGACCTCTCGCCGCGCAGCGGCGCCTGTAGAGCGGCGCAGCCGCGACCTTTCGCCGCGCAGCGGCGCCTGTAGAGCGGCGCAGCCGCGACCTCAAGCCGGCAACGCCGGCGCCTCATCCCTTCGGATACATTCCGGTTATTTGCCGTAGGCGGAGCGGTGAACGCCGGCAACGGCGCGGCCGGAGGGGTCGTTGACGTTTTGGAGCGAAGCGCTCCATTCCAACGCTTTTTCCGTGCTGCATGCGACGGATTTGCCGCCGGGAACGGTGGCAGCGCAGGCGGCCGAGGGGAACAGCCGCTCGAAGGTGGTGCGGTAGAAGTACCCTTCCTTGTTCATCGGCGGGTTGATCGGGAAGCGCACGGCTGCACGGGCGAGTTCTTCATCGGTGACGTGCTGCTCCGCGAGGTCCTTGAGGCTGTCGATCCAGCCGTAGCCCACGCCGTCGGAGAATTGCTCTTTTTGGCGCCAAACGATTTCTGCCGGAAGCATGTCCTCGAAGGCTTTGCGGATGATCTCCTTTTCGATTTTGCCGCCGCCGCCCATTTTCAGGGCGGGGTCCATGCGCATTGCGAAGTCGATGAAGGGGGTGTCCAGGAAGGGAACGCGGGCTTCGATGCCCCAAGCCATCATCGACTTGTTTGCGCGGGAGCAGTCGTACTTGCTGAGGGCGAGTACTTTGCGGACGGTTTCCTCGTGGAATTCCCGGGCGTCTGGCGCGAGGTGGAAATACAGGTATCCGCCGAACAGCTCGTCGGCGCCCTCGCCGCTTAGGACCATCTTGATGCCCATGGCCTTGATTTGGCGCGCCATCAGGTACATCGGCGTGGAAGCCCGGATTGTGGTTACATCGTAGGTCTCTACGTGGCGGATGACATCCTCCAGCGCATCTATGCCCTCTTGGATGGTGAAGGTTAAACTGTGGTGCACCGTGCCGAGATGCGCAGCCACTTTTTCTGCGGCCGCCACGTCGGGGCTGCCGGCCAGGCCGATGCTGAAGCTGTGCACGCGCGGCCACCACGCCTCCGTCGCGCCGTCGTCCTCCACCCGGTTGCGCGCATACTGCATCGCGACGGCGGCCACCACCGACGAGTCGAGGCCGCCGCTGATGAGCAGCCCGTACGGCACGTCGCTCATCAAGTGGCTCCGGACAGCAGCCGACAGCGCTTCCCGCACATCTGCGGCGGTGGCGGCGGTCTTCGGGTGGGTGTCATAGTTCATCCAGTCGCGGACGTAGTAGCGCACCGGAGCGGCATCGGCAGAGCTCCAGGTGTGGCCGGCGGGGAATTCTTGCACGTCGACGCAGGATTCTGCCAGCGCCTTCATTTCCGAGGCCACCATCAAGCGGCCTTTGCGGTCGTGGCCGTAGTAGAGCGGGATGATGCCGATGGGGTCGCGGCCGATGAGCCACGAGCCGTCGGCGGGATTGTAGAGTACGAACCCGAACATGCCGTGCAGAAAGTGGACGCAGCCCGCGCCGTGCTTGCGGTAGAGCGCGAGGATGACTTCGCAGTCGCTGCCCGTTTGGTACGGAAAATCAGCCGCTTCGCCTGCACGCAACGCCTTGTGGTTGTAGATCTCGCCGTTCACTGCAAGGACGCTACCCGTCTCCGGATCGCGCAACGGCTGGGCGCCGCTCGTCACGTCGACGATGGCAAGCCGCTCGTGGGCGATGACGGCCCGGTCATCCTGGTAGATGCCGCTCCAGTCCGGCCCGCGGTGGCGCTGCAGCTTGGACACAGAAAGGACGGACGCACGGTCGGCCGCGTCGGTGGCGGTCGCATTCAGCAGGGCAGCGATGGAGCACATGGCGTTCTCGGAGTTTGGCGGGGCTTACGCTTCACATCTTCGGCAGGTTACACCCTATTTTCGCAGTCAACCTGTACGTCATGCATCCGTTCCGCCTCGCGCTCGCTGCCGTGTGTTTGCCCACTGCGGTGGCTGTTGCCCAAACACCCCCCGACCCCTCCATCCACCCCCACCACTTCCTCGTGGACCTTGCGCCAGGCATCGCCCCGGAGAAGTGGGCGGCTTCCTTCGGCGGCCCGGTCCGGCTCGAGCGCGTGCTGTCGCCGAAGCTGGGCTTGGTGCTCGTTGTGGCGGAAGGCGGGCTCGACGATGCCAGCTGGCTGCAGGCCTTCCAGTCCCATCGGGGGGTAGAGGCGGCCCAAATGGAGCACTACATCGCCGACCGCGTCACCGTCCCGAACGACCCCGGCTTCGGCCAGCAATGGCACCACGTCGAGTCCGGCGACCACGACATCGACAGCGATGAAGCATGGGACATCACCACAGGCGGCACCTCGGCGGCAGGCGACCGCATCGTCGTCGCCGTACTCGAAACCGGCGGCTCGAACTTCAACCATACCGACCTCCAAGGCAACCACTGGATCAACGTCCATGAGATCGCCGACAACGGCGTGGACGACGACGGCAACGGCTACGTCGACGACTACAACGGCTGGAACACCACGGCCGGCAACGACAACGTCGCCGGCGGTGGCCACGGCACGTCGGTCAGCGGCATGATCGGTGGCACCGGCGACAACGGCCTCGGCGGGGTGGGCGTAAACTGGGACGTCGAAATCATGCAAATCGACATCGCAAACGGGCTGACAGAATCGAACGTCATCGCCGGCTACGAGTATGCACGGGTGATGCGGGAGCTCTACAACGAAACCGGCGGCGA
>CAMCYM010000019.1 GCA_945883885.1 Chryseobacterium gleum | reverse complement strand
TCCCGGATGGATTCGAGCATCTCGATGACCGCCTGGTTTGCACCGCCGTGGAGCGGCCCCCAGAGGGCTGCAATTCCGGCAGATACAGATGAATACAGGTTCGCTTGTGAGCTGCCGACCATGCGTACCGTAGAGGTGGAGCAGTTTTGCTCGTGGTCTGCGTGCAGGATCAGCAACTTGTTCAAGGCGTCTTCGACCACCGGATTTACTTCGTACTTCTCGGTGGGAAGCGCGAACATCATGTGGAGGAAGTTCCCGCAGTAGGAGAGGTGGTTCGAGGGGTAGACCGAGGGGTGCCCGGTCGCGTGCTTGTAGGCCTGCGCGGCGAGGGTGGGCAACTTCGCGAGCAAGCGCAGCATCGTGCGCTCTACTGCTGCGGCAGGTCGGTGCGGGTTTTGGGATTCGGGATAGAAGGTGCTCAGGCTGCTGATCATCGAGCTGAGCATGCCCATGGGATGCGCGCCAGACGGAAACGCCTCGAAGAAGCGCTTCATGTTTTCGTGCACCAGCGTGTGCGAGGTGATGCTGTCTTCGAACCACTTCAGCCGCTCCGCGTTCGGAAGTTCGCCGTAGATGAGCAAATGCGCGACTTCGAGGAAGCTTGCATGCTCCGCAAGTTCGTCGATTTCGTAGCCCCGGTACCGGAGAATCCCTTCCTCGCCGTCGAGGAAGGTGATGGCGCTGGTCGTAGCGCCCGTGTTTTTGTAGCCGGAATCGAGCGTGATGTACCCGGTAAGAGCCCGCAGCTTCCCGATGTCGATGGCTTTCTCGTTCTCAGAACCGGTCACGACCGGGAATTCATACTCCTTGCCATCGAGAAGGAGTCGCGCTGTTTCGCTCATGTCAGGGTTGATATCGTTGATCAGCCTTTCGGCTGGCCAAAGATAACAGCAGCATGCGCGGAGTGTTCCGGCTTGTGCCGTGTTTGTTCAGGAATTCTGCAGAAATCCAGAACGTTCCTGACGGCGCAGGAAGATCAACGAAACGAGGGGGTGAAGGACTTTTGGTAAGCGTCCCACTCGGCTTGTGTGCTGGAGCGGTTCCACTTTTCGCGGAAAAACCGCAGGTGCATCTCCAGCTGCTGGGGGGTCCGGTACCCGCTGATCGGGGCGATGATTTCCCCTTTCTCGTCGAGGTATACAATGGTGGGGTAGGCGTTCACCCCGAGCGCGCGCGAGAATTCGTGGGTGCCGTTGCGACCGGTGACGCCCGGGCGAAAGCTCGGATTCGTGTAGGTCGTCCCACGGAACTGCACAGGGGGTTGCGATTCTGCGTCGAATTTCACCGCGTAGTAATTCGCGTTGATGTAGGCGATGACGTCGGCGTTCGTGAACGTGTTCGCCATCATCATCTTGCACGGCCCGCACCACTGGGTGTACACGTCGATGAGGATTTTGCGCGGGGCGCGCTTCGAGGCGGCCATCGCCTCCTCCATCGTCATCCAGGCGATGCCTCCACCCGCTTTTTGGGCAATAGCGGCAGGAAGTCCCATCAGCAGAGCCACGGCGAGGGCCCCGAAAAGCGCAATCTGCTTCATGTCCCTAAGTTCGCAAAATTCGGGCCAACCTCGACGTGCTCAGCGGACCGACCCCATCAACCGCCGCACGAGCGGTGAAATCGCCAGCAGGAGGACCCCACCGCCGACGGCTACGATGGCCAAGTAGGCATAGCCGTCCGTGTAGCCGATGAGCCGGTCGAGGTTGCTTCTGTCCGGGTCGACACTGGCCATTCCGGCACCTAACAGACCAGCCACATATTGCCCGTAGGCGCTGGCAAGGAACCACATCCCCATCATCAGCCCCTGGATGCGTTGCGGAGAAAGTTTGGTCATCAAACTCAATCCGATGGGGGAGAGGAACAACTCGGCGAAGGTGATGACGAAGTACCCCGCGAGGAAGACCTCGTGGGAAGTCATCCCGTCGGGCGAAGCCAGGTACACGGTCAGGTGAAACAGTTCGAAGGCCGCCGCGAGCAGCAAGAAGGACAGCCCAAATTTCACCACGGAGTTCGGTTCCTTGTTGCGCCGGGCTAGGACCACCCAGAGCAGTCCCACGAGCGGAGCGAAGAGGATGACGAAGAGCGAGTTCGAGGAGTTGTTCGTCGCGTTCGGGTCGATGGTCAGTCCGAACAGCTCGGGGCTGATGTTGTTGAGCGCGAACAAACTGAGCGAACCGCCGGCTTGCTCAAAGAAGGACCAAAAAAGGACCGAGAACACGATGAACACCAGCGCAGCGAGAAGCTTCCGGTTTTCCTCCCGGTTGAATTTGCGCATTTCCCAGGCGAGGAATACCAAGGTCAGCGGCCCGATGGTGTACATGAAAACATCCGTGTATGCGGTGTTTGTGACGAGGAGCAGGATGACCGGCAGCGCGGCCAGCGTCCCGAGGTACACCGCCGCTTCGTACCATTTTGCCTTCATCGGAGGCAGCGGGCTCAGGCCGATGGGCCCCAGCGACTTGCGTGTCAAGGCAAACGTCACCAGCGCCAGCACCATCACCACCGCGACGAGTCCGAAGGCCATCGCCCAACTGTGGTACTTGCCCACGTAGATCATGAGCAAACCGCCGAAGAACGCACCGAGGTTGATTCCGGAGTAGAACAGGGAAAAGCCGGCGTCGCGGCGGGAGTCGTTTTCGTGGTAGAGCTGGCCCACCATGGTGGAGATGTTCGGCTTGAAAAAGCCGGTCCCCACGATGTTCAGGCAAATCCCCCAGTAGAAGAGTTCGTTCGGGTCGTAGGCGATGACCGCCCCGCCGGCGATCATGAGCAATGCCCCCCAAAACAAAGACTTCTGAAAGCCCAGCACCTTGTCCGCAAACACCCCGCCGAGGAAGGTGAAGGCATAGACGAAGGCTTGGATGGCGCCGTACTGCAAGTTCGCTTCGACTTCGTTGAGCTGGAGCTGGTCCACCATGAAGACGGTGAGCATCCCACGCAGCCCATAGAAGCAGAACCGTTCCCACATCTCGGTGGCGAACAGGTACCACAGCTGGCGGGGGTAGGCACCGGTGAATGACCGGATGCGTTCAAGTTCTGCAGACATCAGGAAATCAGGAGTTAGGAATGCTTCGGTTCAACCAGCGGAGCAGGGCAAACATCACGACCGTGGCCACGCCGAGGAGCAAGAAATTCACGAGGAAGAAGTCGGCCTTGTGGGCATATCCATCCCAAAGCGTAGCGAGGATTCCGCTGAGTTTGTTCCCGATAGACGTGCTCAAAAACCAGCCGCCCATCATCAAGGCAGTCAATCGCTTCGGGCTCACCTTGCTGACCAGCGACAACCCCATCGGGCTCAAGAACAACTCACCTACAGTGATGACCCCGTAGCAGGCGATGAGCCACCACGAAGACGCTTTCATCGCCCCGTTTTCGCAGACGTAGACGGCGGCCACCATTACGAGGGTGGAAAGTGCGGAGATCAGCAGGCCCCACGCGATTTTCGTCGCAGTGGAGGGCTCGCGTCCGCGCCGTTTGAGGAACGCGAAAAAGGCCACGACTGCGGGCGTCAACAAAATCACCCACAGCGGGTTGATGCTTTGGAACAGCTCGGTATTGAAGAGCGAAAAGGAGGTGTCAGGCGCAGGAGGTGGATCGACGTTTTTGAAGTATACGTTGTAGCCCCATTCTTTCACCGGGTTGCCGGCTTCGTCCTTGACTACCCGGAAATTCTCGTCGAATGTGGTGACGCTGTCGGGGGTAAAGGCCACTTTTTCTGCCAAATACAGACCCTCCGCCACCGGCTGCACAGCCGCCGGCATCTCCCGATCCGTGTAGAATTGCGCCCACGTCGTCAGCGCGGTTCCGTTCTGCTTGAACACCGCCCAAAACACCGCACTCACCGCGAAAATGCTGAGCAAAGCCGCCAGCGGCCGCTTGTCTTCAATCGATGCGCGCAGGTACAGCCCGACGTAGAACACGATCACAGGAATCGAGGCAAAAATGAAGGCATCGGTGGAATCGCTGCCGAAGACGTTCCCCGGGAGCGACCACCCTCCCAAGCCCACGACAACCGCAGGCAGGAATACGGTGGCAAGGATCTTTGAAAGCGGCATGTCCTCCGGCGCCACGGGCTTGCGCACGTCCGCGTGGCGGTAGTGCTTGAGGCCGATGGCAAACACGATCAAACCGATGAACATCCCGACCCCCGCCGTCATGAAGGCCTCGCCCCAGCCGTACTTGTTCCGCATAAAGGCCGCGAACAGGTTGCACACGCTGGCCCCCACGTTGATGCCCATGTAGAAGATGTTGTACCCGCTGTCCTTCAGTTCCTTGTAGCGTTCTTCGTTGTAGAGGTTGCCGAGCAACGTGCTGATGTTCGGTTTGAAGAACCCGTTTCCGACGATGATCAGCCCCAGCGAGACATAGAAGGAGGTCATTCCGGGCAGCGCGAGCCCCAGGTACCCGAGTCCCATGAGCGTGCCGCCGATGAAGATGCTTCGGGTGTAGCCCAGCACGCGATCGGCCAGCAATCCGCCGAGGAACGGCGTCAGGAAGACAAAGGCAATGAAGGTCCCGTAGATGTCCGCTGCATCCCGACGGTCCATTCCGAGACCGCCGTTTTCCAGGGTGTCGGTGAGGTACAGTTGGAAGATACCGATCATCAAATAGTACCCGAACCGTTCCCACATTTCAGAGAGGAACAGGAAGGGCAATCCGGCGGGATGGCGGCGCATGGCGGTCAGTTGATGCCGTGGAACAGGCGGTTGATCAGCGGGCTCAATACCATGAGCAAGAGGCCGATGCCTACTGTCACCCACCCCATGGTGGAGTATACGCCGAGGTAGCTGGCGAGGCTGGCGGCCGCATCGACCGTCCCTGCTTCACCGCCGCCGTGTTCGACCCCGGTCAACCGGGCCAGCAACCCCGCAGCGTAGTTCGCCCCGGCGATGCTCAGGAACCAAGCGCCCATCGCGGTCCCCGTCATGTCCTTCGGTACCAGCTTCGTGACCATGCTCAAGCCGATGGGAGACAAGAAGAGTTCACCCGTGGTGTGCAGCATGTACAGCACCGCCAGGGTCCACAACGGCACCTTGTATTCGATGGCGAGCGGCGCCGCGACGAGCACAATCAAGTACCCGAGGCCCAGCTGCAAGATGCCGAGGCCGAACTTCATCGGAATCGTGAAATCGCGGTTCCGCTTTTTCAACTCGACCCACATGATGGAGAAGAGCGAACCGAACAGCAGGATGTAGGCGGGGTTGAAGAATTGAGTGGTCGCCGCGCCCATTTCCCAACCGAAGACGTGCCGGTCCACGTTGCGCTCTGCGAAAAGGGTCAGGCTGCTGCCTGCTTGCTCGAAGCAGGCCCAAAACACCACGTTGAACAGCATCAAAATGATGAAACCGAACATCCGGTGGAGCTGCACCGTGCCGTCTTGCATGCCGCGCCGGATCAGCGAGCCGATGACGAAAATGGCTACGACCAGCAGCACGTAGCCCGCGATGTCCGTGTTCCGAAGCAGGAAGTACAGGACCGGGACGAGCGCAAGGCAGCCGACGATGACGGCGGTGAATGGGCTGAGCGGTCCGAGGATGGGCTGGTGCAGGGTGCCGGGCGAGGGCGGCGCACTGATGTGTGCGTAGTGGCGGCCGCCGAGTTGGAAGATCAACACGCCGGCGAGCATGCCGATGCCCGCGAGGGCGAAGCCGGCTTGGGCGCCATAGACGTTGCCGACCTCTGCAACCACCGTCGTGGCGAGCAAGGCGCCGAGGTTGATGCCGATGTAGAAAATCGTGAAGCCCGAGTCTTTCCGGGCATCGCCGTCGGGGTACAAGCGGCCCACCATCGTGCTGATGTTCGGTTTGAACAGGCCATTGCCCACGATGATCACTGCCATGCCCCAAAAAAGCAGCTGCTCCGTGCCGCCGACGATGATGAACTCGCCGATGGCCATGAGGATGCCGCCCAGCAGGACCGCCAGCCGCGAGCCGAGGATGGAGTCCGCGATGCGCCCGCCGATGACCGGCATGGCGTAGACCAGGGCGGTGTAGGCGCCGTACACGGCGAAGCCCTTCTCATCGCCCATGGCGAGGGATTTGACGAGGTACAGGGCGAGAAGCGCGCGCATGCCATAGTAGCAAAAGCGCTCCCACATCTCAGCAAAAAACAGGACGTAGAGTCCCTTCGGGTGGCCGGTCGACGGCAACGAAGCGGATTGCATGGCGAGAGGGTCGTTGAAGTTTGGCCGGGAAGCTAATTCAAGAACCGCTTACTCCCACCACCGCCGCAGGGCGCTTAGAAGTTCTCCTTCACGAAATCGAGCATCATCTTGTAGAGGTGAAGCCGCGTGTTTCCCCCGTAAATCCCATGGTTTCGATCGGGATAGACGAAGAAGTCGAAGTCCTTGCCAGCGGCCACGAGGGCGTTGACCATCTCCATCGAGTTTTGGAAATGAACGTTGTCGTCCGCAGAGCCGTGGACCAGCAGCAGCGGCCCTTGCAGCAGCGCGGCGTGTGTCACCGGCGAGTTCGCGTCGTACCCGTCGGGATTTTCCTGCGGCGTGGTCATGAAGCGCTCGGTGTAGATGGAGTCGTAGTAGCGCCAATTCGTCACCGGAGCCACCGAGATGCCCGCGTTGAAGGCGTCTGCTCCCTTCGTCATGCAGAGCAGCGTCTCGAATCCACCGTAGCTCCAGCCTTGGATGCCGATGCGTTCGCCGTCGACGAATGGAAGGGAGGCCAAATGCCCCGCGAAGCCGATGAAGTCCTCCGTTTCCAGCTTCCCGAGTTGCCGGTAGGTCGCATGCTTGAATTTCCTGCCCCGGAACATCGTCCCGCGCGGATCCGTGCTCACCACCAGGTAACCTTCTTGCGCGAGCAGCTGGTGCCAGAGGTAGGTCGCGCCTTCCCAATCGTCCTCCACCGTGTTCGAACCGGGTCCGCCGTAGATGGCCACATACACCGGATACCGCTTTGCAGGGTCAAACCCCTTCGGCTTGATCATCCACGCATTCAAGGACTCCCCGCCGGGGCCGGTCCAGGTGAAGAACTCCTTGGGTGATAGGTCGAATCTATTCAGGGTGGTGCGGAGCGCACTGTTGTCCTCTAGTGTTCTGATTCGATTGTTTTCGCGGTCATACAAAGTGAAGGTGGGTGGAGATTCGGCAGTGGAATGGGTGTGAATTCGGTACGTGAATCCAGTGGAGAATTCTGCCGAATGTGTTCCAGGAACGTCGTTCAGTACGGTGATCGTTCCTCCGGCAACGAGCACCCTACACAGGTGCTTCTGGGTCGCACCGCGAATGGAAGATGTGAAATACACCTCAGCGCGTTTGTCGTCGAAACCGAGCACATCGATAAGATCGAATTCGCCTGAGGTAATGGGTTCGCACTGCCTGTCAAAACCGCATTTCCAAAGATGATTGTATCCACTGCGCTCGCTGGTAATCAACATGGAGTTCCCATCCGGTAGGAAAACGATTTCATCGGTGAGTTCTACGTAAGTGGCTGATTGCTCTGAAAATGCTAAGGTGGCGGGGACTTTCCCGGTCACATCTGCTTTCGTTGCATCGGCTAAATACATTTCAAATTTGTTCTGGGTACGATTCATCGTGAATACGGCCAGAACGCCTGTTCTGCGGGTCCAACGAATTCGGGGAATGTACTCGTAGGGTGGGAGGATGGCGCGCATCGATCGACGCATTGCGATGTCAAAGATTTGCGCATAGACATCGCTGTTTTCTTCGCCGGCTTTGGGATATTTAAACGTGTACCTTTCAGGGTAAAGGTTTCCGTACATGTCCATTGTGAATTCTGGAACCCGCGATTCGTCAAACCGCAGGTATGCCAAGAACTTACCGTCAGGCGACCATTCGTAGGCATCGTCGGTCCCAAACTCCTCCTCGTAGACCCAATCGGCCGCCCCGTTGATAGTGGCATTCGCTGCGCCATCCTTGGTCACGCGAATTTCTTCGCCATTTCGTAAATCTTTGACGAATAGATTGTTGTCTCGAACAAAAGCTACTTGCATCCCATCGGGTGAGAACTTGGCGAGGCGCTGCAGGCCCGGTTGCTCCGATAGGGGCACTGCTTTCTTTGATTTTAGCGTATAAATGAAGTGCTTTGCTTGCGAGGAATGCCGGTAAATCGGTTCTTCCTCTGTCACGATGAGCAGTTTTGATTCCCCTTCATTGAAGGTATACCGGTCGATGTAGACCTCAGGATTGCCGAAGATGGTGCGGCTCGATGCCAGTGTATCAACGGCTTTCCCACTGGTGTAGGCGTACTTGACGATGGCGGAACCAGAACCGGTTTCTTGTTCGAGTTGTGTATAGTGCTTCCCATCTTCCATGGAAGCGAAGCCATAGACGCCTTGTGCCCGGAAGGTGCGGGTTGCCCAAATGGTTGCATTGGACAGCGTATCTGTTTGGGAAAAGGCACCTGGCGCCTCCCACATGGCTGAGAACAAAATCACTCCCAGCGAGAGAAAACGAAGAGACTTCATGGCCGCAAATGTGCGGTAAATTCGGCGGCAATGGGTGACGATTTGCTCTGTGCGGACCTCGCCGCGGCTGCGGGATGTCCGGTGTTGACGGATCCGGAATCGCTGGACCGTGCTTCCCGCGACGAGACGGAGGACCTGCGGTTCCGGCCGCTCTGCGTGGCCGAGCCGCGCTCTACGGCGGAAGTTTCGGCCGTGCTGCGGTGGGCGCATGCCCACGGCATACCGGTGACGCCGGCCGGGGCGCGCACAGGCCTTAGCGGCGGAGCGCTCGCGGCACACGGAGGCATCGCGCTGTCGCTGCGGCGGATGGATGCCATTGTCTGCATCGACGAGGTGAACCACCAGGTCCGCGTGCAGCCCGGCGTCATCGTGCAGGTGCTGCAGGAGGCCGTCGCGGCGCAGGGCCTCTTTTACGCCGTCGACCCGGCGAGCCGCGGAAGCTGCACGATCGGCGGGAACATTGCGGAAAACAGCGGCGGGCCGCGTGCCGTGAAGTACGGCGTGACGAAGGATTGGGTCCTGAACCTCGAAGCGGTGCTGGCCGACGGCACCGTGGTGCGCACGGGCGCGGACACCTTGAAAAACAGCACAGGCTACAACCTTACGCAGCTGCTGGTGGGCAGCGAAGGCACGCTCGCGGTCATCACCGAGGCGACGCTGAAGCTGCTGCCTTTGCCCACCCATACCGCGTTGTTGCTGGCGCCGTTTCCATCGGCGCTCGCGGCGTGTCAGGCAGTGGCGGCGATTTTCCAGGCCGGTGTGGTGCCTTCCGCGCTCGAGTTCATGGAGCGCGAGGCCGTCGCCCTCGCCCAAACCTACACCGGCGACACCTCCCTGCCGCTGCCCGAAGGCATCGAAGCCCACCTGCTGATCGAGGTGGACGGGTTCCGGGCAGAAGACCTGATGCCTCAGCTTGAATCCATCCTCCCGGTCCTCGAAGCCCACGGTGCAGCCGAGCCGCTGTTCGCGGACGATGCCGCGGCGAAGGATCGGCTGTGGTTCCTGCGACGTCGGGTGGGCGAGGCGGTCAAGGCCGCGAGCACCTACAAGGAAGAAGACACGGTGGTTCCCCGGGGCCGCCTGCCGGAACTCCTCGCGGCGGTCAAGGACATCGGCGCGCGGTACGGCTTTACGAGCGTGTGCTACGGCCATGCCGGCGATGGCAACCTCCATGTCAATATCTTGCGTGGGACGCTGTCGGAGGACGTTTGGCACGGGACCTTGCCGGCGGCGATCCGCGAATTGTTTACCGAGGTGGTGCGGCTCGGCGGGACCTTGAGCGGGGAGCACGGCATCGGGCTCGTGCAGAAACCCTACATGGACATTGCCTGCAGTCCCGCTCACCTGCGATTGCAGCGCGCGGTGAAGGCCGCGTTCGACCCGACGGGCATTCTCAATCCGGGAAAGGTGCTGCCCGACGCCTCTGTGCGTTAGGTTTGCGGCATGGCAAACAACCTGCTTCAAGGAAAGAAGGGCATCGTCTTCGGGGCCCTGAACGACCAGTCGATTGCGTGGAAAACCGCGCTGCATGCCCACGCACAAGGGGCGGAACTCGTGTTGACGAACGCCCCGGTGGCCATGCGGATGGGCGAGATCCATCAACTTGCGGCCGCGGTCGGTGGAGCACCGGTCATCCCGGCCGATGCCACGAGCATGGAAGACCTCGAGGCGCTGATCACAGGCGCCATGGAGCACTTCGGCGGTCCGTTTGACTTCATCCTGCACTCCATCGGGATGAGCCCGAACGTCCGCAAAGGCAAGCACTACACGGACGTGAACTACGAGTGGTACAAGACCACCCTCGATGTGAGCGCCATTTCGCTGCACAAGACGCTCGCGGTAGCCATGAAGCACGGCGCCCTGAAGGAGTGGGGAAGCGTGGTGGCCTTGAGCTACATCGCTGCGCAGCGCATTTTCCCGGATTACGGCGACATGGCCGATGCAAAATCCTTGCTCGAGTCGGTGGCCCGCAGCTTCGGCTACCACTACGGGGTCGCCCACAAGGTGCGGATCAATACGGTGTCCCAAAGCCCCACCGTCACCACCGCGGGCAGCGGAGTCAAGGGCTTCGACGAATTCATCGCGTACAGCGAGTCCATGAGCCCCCTCGGAAATGCTGACGCCGCGGCCTGTGCAGATTATTGCGTCACGCTGTTCAGCGACATGACCCGCTACGTAACGATGCAAAACCTCTTCCACGACGGCGGCTTCTCGAACACCGGTGTGAGCCAAGAGGTGATCGGGAAGTTCGTCTAACCCATAGAGTTCGGGGGCGTTGAATTGCTGCTGAAACCTCCCAAGGCTGATTGCGTACGTGCAGGCGAACTTGCTGCACGTTATGGAACTGGAAGTACTAAAATTCGGAGGGAGCTCGCTGGAAACGGCTGCAGCCATGCAGCGCGTGGCGGACGTGTTGTGGGACCGTCGTTCTGTCCGGCGCATTGTGGTGTGTTCCGCCATGGGGGGCGTGACGAATGCGCTGCTCGAGGCCGGGCGTTCAGCCGCAGCAGGGAAGGGGAGCCATGCGGAGAAGATGGAGGCCCTGCGCATGCGGCACGAGGAGGCCCTTGCAGGCCTTGGAATTGCTGCAGACATCGGGGATTTGATGGGGGAGATGGAGCTTCTGTGCAACGGAATCGCGCTGATCGGCGAGTGCAGTGGTAGGAGTTCGGATGCCCTGGTTTCGTTCGGAGAGCGGCTGGCAGTGCGGATGGTGGAGGCGTTGCTGCGCTCGAAAGGACTGCGGGTGGTGCGGGTGGATGCGCGGGAGTGGATCGCCACGGATGCAGGATACGGTGCGGCGTATGTAGACACCGCGACGACGGCGGAGCGGGTGAGAGCCGGTGTGCGGGAAGCCGGAGAGTTTGATGTGCTGCTGACGGAGGGCTTCATCGGCCAGGCTCCGGACGGGTCGACGACAACGCTAGGCCGGGGAGGGAGCGATTACACCGCGTCGCTGGTGGCGGCAGCCGTCGGGGCGGTGTGCATGGAGAAGTCCACGGATGTGCCGGGGATGATGACGGCCGATCCCCGTTTGGTCCGCGAAGCGCGCATCATCCCTTCGATGAGCTACGAAGAGGCCATGGAACTGTGCCATTTCGGGGCCAAAGTGATCTACCACCCGACCATTGCGCCGCTCCGCGAGGCGGGCATTCCGCTGATTGTGCGCAGCACGTTCGACGCCGGCGCGACCGGAACCAGAATCGTCGCGGAACCCGAGGCCCACGAGGTGGTGCGCGGCATTTCGAGCATTTCGGGGATGGCGCTGCTCACGCTGGTGGGCGGAGGCATCATCGGCCGGCCCGGCTTTTCGCGGCGCGTGTTTACCGCACTTGGACTTGCGGGCGTGAATGTCGTTTTGATCACGCAGAGTTCTTCCGAGCACAGCATTACGCTCGGGGTGTCGGAGGCGGATTTGGAGGGGGCGGAACGGGCCTTGCACGAGGAATTCGACGCGGACCTTGCGCTCAACCGGCTCGAACCGCTGCGCGTGGACCGGGGGCTAAGCATCGTGGCCCTCGTCGGCGGCGGCATGGCGGCCACGTCCGGAGTCAGCGGACGGGCGTTCGCCGCGCTGGGGTCGGCGGGCATCAACGTGCGGGCCATCGCGCAAGGATCGACCGAGCGCAACATTTCGATCGTGGTGGCGACCGGCGAAGAAGCGGCCGCCGTGCGCGCGCTCCACGGAGCGTTTTTTGCGGGCGGCGTGCGGCGGTTGCACCTGTGCTGCATCGGGGTCGGCGGGGTGGGAGGGGCGTTGGTGGACCAAATCGCATCCGCGAGCGACGCCCTCCGCGCCTCCGGCCTCGAACTCCGCGTCGTCGGCCTCGCATCAAGCCGCGCGGCCCTGCTCGATCCGAACGGCATCGACTTGACCTCATGGCGTTCGGCACTGGCTGCGTCCCCTTCTGCGCCCTCGCCCGCGGAGTTGTTGCAGGAATTTCGTGCACTGAAGCTCACAGACGCTGTGCTCGTCGACAACACGGCCTCTGCAGAGGTCGCGGCCGTCGCGGTCCCGGCGGTGCGGGCGGGGGTGCATGTAGTGTGCTCGAACAAAATCGCCGCCACCGGCCCGTACGCGGATTTTGCAGCGCTGACGGCAGGTCCTGGCCGTTTCCTGAACGAAACAAACGTCGGCGCTGCCCTGCCGGTGCTCGATACCCTGCGTTCCCTCGTGGCCACGGGGGACCGGGTGGTGCGCATCGAAGCGGTGATGAGCGGCTCTTTGAATCACATTTTCAGCCGGTTCGGGCCTGGGTGCAGGTTCGAAGAAGCGGTGCTCGAAGCCCGGGAACTGGGGTTCACGGAACCGGATCCGCGGCTCGACTTAGGCGGGGTGGACGTGGCGCGCAAGCTGCTCATTCTCGTCCGCATGGCCGGCGTTCCGCTGGAAATGCACGACATCGAAAACCAGGGCTTTTTGCCTGCCACTGCGTTCGAGGGCGCGGTCGAGGACTTTCTCGCAGCTCTGCCCGAGCTCGAAGGCGGGATGCAGGCGCGGCTTGCGGCGGCAGCGCCCGGACGGCTGCGGTTTGTGGGGGCGTGGGAGCGGGGCAAGGGTGCCACCGTGGGGCTTCGTATGTTGCCCGAGGACCATGCCTTTTGCGCCCTCCAAGGCTCTGACAACCGCATCGCCTTTTACACGGACCGGTATCCGGAACGTCCCCTGGTGGTCCAAGGCAGTGGCGCGGGCAATGCGGTCACGGCGAGCGGTGTTTTCGGCGACATCCTGAAACTCGCGCGCTGAGCCGCGGTACCTTCGGCAGCATGGCAGGGCAACACATCCTCACAGGACGGGAGGAGGTCACCGTGGTGGCGCCGTCGACCGTAGCGAACTTGAATTGTGGATTCGACGGGCTGGGGTGTGCGCTGCAGTCGCCGGTGGAGCGCCTGGTCGCCCGGCGGGTACCGGGAGCGGCGGGCGAGGTCCGGATCGCCGCCATACACGGGGCCGAGGGACTGCCGATGGAGGCGGGGCGCAACGTCGCTGGGGCGGCTGCAGCGTCGCTGCTCCGGGCCCTTGCGCCGTCGTGGGGGGTGGAGCTGACGATGTACAAGGAGGTGCGGCCGGGCAGCGGGTTGGGGTCGAGCGCGGCGAGCGCGGCCGCGGCCGTCGTGGCGGTGGATGCCCTGGCGGGGGCCGGCCTTCGCCAGGACGAACTGGTGCCGTTCGCCCTTGATGGGGAGGTGCTGGCCAGCGGTGCACGGCATGCCGACAATGTGGCGCCCGCGCTGATGGGGGGCGTCGTCTTGTGCCCGCCCCAAGGTCCGCCGATTCCATTGCCCGTGCCGCCGGGGTGGCATCTGGCGGTGCTGCATCCGGAGGTGGAGATCCGTACCGCGGATGCCAGGCG
>CAMCYM010000018.1 GCA_945883885.1 Chryseobacterium gleum | reverse complement strand
CGGATTGGATGGCCGCCCTGAATGCTGCCTGCGCGGTCGATGGGTTGGTGTGCGTGGCGGCACCGGGGCTGGTGCTGGATCGGCCGGTGCTGGTGCACCACATCGTCACGCCGGGGTCCCGGGTGACCTGCTTGCGGCATACGTGGCAGGTAGGTGAGGGCGCAGAGGTGCGGGCGGTGCTTTGGACCAGTGCAGAAGCGGGGGCCGCAGGGTTCCATCAGGTCGTGACCACGGCCGAGGTGGGTGCTGGGGCTCGGTTCGTCGTGGACAAGGGCGTGGATGGACAGGAAGGTCTGCACGTGCATGGGCTGGAACACATCGACGTGCACGCGGGGGGGCGGGTGGACGTGACAACGGCCGTGCTCGGTGGCAGCTGGGTGCGGTGTGAGCCGCATGTGCGGTTGCTCGGCGGAGAGGCCCATGCCACACTGAACGGTTTGTCGATGCCGGGTGCCGGCGAACGGAACGATGCCTATACGACCATCGACCATGTGGTGCCGGATTGCACGAGCTCGGAGACCTACCGAGCGGCGGTGCACGGGGGTGGAGTGAACACGTTCAATGGCAAGGTCTTCGTGCGGTTGGATGCCCAAAAAACAGACGCCTACCAGCACAACGCGAACCTCCTGATCGGCACCGGCGGCACGGTGAATGCAAAGCCAGAACTCGAGATTTACGCGGACGATGTCAAGTGCAGCCACGGATGCACGGTGGGAGCACTCGACGCAGACGCCTTGTTCTACTTCCGGTCACGCGGCATCGCGCTGCGAGAGGCCGAGGCGATGCTCGTCCAAGCTTTCCTCACCGAAGCATGTGAGGCCGTGGGTACCGACGAATTCCGGACGGAAGTGGAGCGGCGCTTTGCCGAGAAGCCGGTGGCATGAACACGGACATCCGGCTCGACCGGCTCGTCGTGGACCGGGGGTTAGCACCGTCGCGCATGCGGGCCGTGGAAGCCATCGAAGGAGCGGGCATTCGGGTGAACGGGGAAGTGGTGCACAAGGCGTCCGTGCGGGTAGCGGAGGATGTGGAGCTGGTGTGGGTCGAGGAGCCGTGGTCCTATGTCGGCAGGGGGGCGCTGAAGTTGCTTGCTGCCTGCGAGGAGTGGCCGGAATTCGTTTGGGCAGGTCGGCGGGTGCTCGACGTCGGGGCTTCGACGGGCGGGTTTACGCAGGTGGTCCTGGAGCGCGGTGCGGCAAGGGTCTTCGCAGTAGATACAGGTCGGGAACAGTTGGCTGAGGTACTGCGGGAAGATCCGCGCGTGGTGTGCCGCGAGCAGACGAATGTGCTGGACTTGGGCGAAGAGGAGGTGCGTGCCGCGTGCGGCGAGCGACCGGATGCCGCCGTGGTGGACGTTTCGTTTGTGAGCGCCACCCACGTGCTGCCAGCGGTAGGACGGTTGCTCGAGGCGGGGTCCGAGGTGTGGGTGCTGGTGAAACCGCAGTTTGAGGTGGGCCCTCAGGGGTTAGGACGCAACGGCATCGTCCGCGATGCGCGGTTGCGGGAGGCCGCAGTGCGGCGGGTGGAATCGGCTGCGCAGGCTGCTGGATGGGAGGGGGTTGCACAGATGGAGTCTCCGGTCGTCGGGGGCGATGGAAATGTTGAAGTTTGGGTCCGCTTGCGGACTCCCTATCCCCCAATCCATGAACGCTGAAGTCCGCGCCCAGTTTCCTGCCCTTTCCGGCACCGTGCACGGCCGACCGCTCGTGTACCTCGACACCGCGGCCTCCGCGCTGAAAGCCCGCCCGGTGCTCGATGCTGAGCGCGACTTCCTCGAAACGGATTACGCGAACGTGCACCGCGGCGTGCACACCCTGTCGCAGCGAGCGACGGATGCCTTTGAAGCTGCCCGCGAAACCGTGCGGCGGCACATCGGCGCTGCCCGGACGGACGAGGTGGTGTTCACTTCGGGTGCGACGGATGGCATCAACCTCGTTGCGCAGGCATGGGGCAACGCCCACGTAGGACCGGGGGATGTCGTGCTGGTGACGCGGATGGAGCACCATGCGAACCTCGTTCCGTGGCAGCTGCTCGCGGAGCGCACCGGTGCGCGCCTTGCCGTGGTCGGCATCACGGAATCGGGTGAGTTGGACGGAGAAGATTTTCAGGAGAAACTGAAATTGCATCCGAAACTCGTTGCATTCACGGCGGTTTCGAATGTGTTGGGGACCGTGAACGATGTGGTGGGTTGGACGCGGGCCGCCCGTGCAGCAGGGGCGTGTGTGCTCGTCGACGCGTGCCAAGCCATCGCCCACGGCGGTGTCCATGTCACGGAATGGGGCGCGGACTTTGTCGTCTTTTCCGCCCACAAAGTGTACGGGCCCACCGGCATCGGGGTCCTGTACGGTCGTGCTGAAGTACTCGCAGACCTGCCACCCTGGCGGGGAGGCGGCGACATGATCGACAAAGTCGACCTGGAGCGGGGCACCACCTACGCCCCGCCGCCCTTCCGCTTCGAGGCCGGCACCCCGCACATCTCCGGCGCCATCGGCCTCGCCGCAGCGTTGGACTTCTTCGCCGGGCTCGGGCCGGCAGCTGTGGCTGCCCACGAGCAGCGGCTCCTCCATCGCGCCACGGCAGGCCTCTCGGCCATCGACGGCGTGCGCCTCATCGGCACGGCCGCCCACCGCATCGGCGTGGTGAGCTTCAACCTCGGCGCGCACCACCCGTACGACGTCGGTACCCTGCTCGATGCGCGCGGCATCGCCGTCCGGACGGGCCACCACTGCGCGCAGCCGCTGATGGATGGCTGGGGCCTGCCGGGGACGGTGCGGGCGAGCTGGGGCGTTTACACGACGGAGGAAGAGGTGGACGCGCTCATCGACGGAGTGCAGCGGGCCGCGCGCGTGCTGGGATGACGGCGGGAACGCGCCGGCAAGCAGCCCCTACCTTTGCCCCATGACCAGCGAACTCGACGCCCGCCAAACCGCTGTCGCGGAAGGATTCGGATTTTTTGACGACTGGTCAGACCGCTACGAGCACCTGATTGAGCTGGGAAAGGAGTTGCCAGCGCTCGCCGAGGCGGACAAGGTGGAGGAGGCGCTGATCCGGGGGTGTCAGTCGCGGGTTTGGCTGCATGCCGCGCTCGATGCGGATGGAAAGGTGCGGTTCCGCGCGGACGCCGATGCGCTGATCACGCGGGGGATTGTCGCCATGTTGTTGCAGGTGCTCGACGGCTTGCCGCCGGGCGAGGTGGCCGGAGCGGATCTGTGGTTCCTCGAACGCATCGGGCTGCAGGCGCATTTGAGCCCGACCCGAGCGAACGGACTCGAGGCCATGGTCCGGGCGATGAAGCTCTACGGCCTCGCGTTGCAGGCGCGCGGAACCCCCTGAAACGACGCGCCCCCCGGCGCAGAGCACCGGAGGGCGGGCAGTCGGTTCCAGCCGGGGAGAAAGGAAGGTTCTTGCAGGTTATCCGACCCCGACCGGTTCGTTTGCCGAGGTAGGACGCGCGAAGTCACTCAGAAGTTGCACAGTCTTCTTCACCGGTGGGGCCGAGCAGCCGCGCGCACCGGTCGCGGAATGCCTCGAATGAGGCACGGTCGGCCGCAGCCACCGGGCCTGCGGAGGGGATGTCCTCGGCCAAATGGTCTACCTGCACGCCGTTTTTCCAAAACCGGAAACAGACGTGCGGACCCGTGGACAGCCCCGTGGAGCCGACGTAGCCGATGACTTGGCCTTGGGTGACGCGTTCGCCTTTGCGCACTGCCTGGCGGCTCATGTGCAGGTACTGGGTCTCGTAGGTGCCGTTGTGCCTGATTTTCACGTAGTTGCCGTTGCCCGACGTGTAGGCGGAATGCGTAACGACCCCGTCACCTACCGCGAGGATGGGCGTGCCGTGTGGCGCGGAGTAGTCCGTGCCGAGGTGGGCCTTGACGCGGTGCAGCACCGGGTGGAAGCGCTTCTTGTTGAAGCGGCTGGAGATGCGGCTGAACTCCACGGGCGACTTGAGGAAGGCCCGCTTCATGGAGTTTCCGTCGCCGTCGTAGTAGCCGCGTCCGGAGCTGCCTTCGAACACATAGGCCGGGCGGTCCTTGCCTTTGTGGATGAAGTGGCAGGCGAGGATGCGGGGATTGCCCACGGGTTCGCCGTTCACGTATTCCCGCTCGTACAGGACGTCGAATTGGTCGCCTTCCTGCAGGCGGGTGAAGTCGATGGTGTAGGCGTAGACGTTTGCGAGCATCACGGCAAGGGCGCTCGGTGCGCCGGCTTGCTCGATGTCCGTGTAGAGGTTTTCATCCACGATGCCGCGTGCCCGGTTGAGGACCGTGTCGACCGGCAGCTCTTCCCGCCGCACCCAAACGCTGTCGCACAACCGAAACACCGAAACCGCCCGGCGGTCGTCTTGGAAGATGAACCATGCCGGCGTCCGCTGGCCGTCGCGCTCGTACAGGACCCACCACGGCGAGCCCTCTTGCATCCGGCGCGCATCGAAGTTGCCGCGGGCGGGGTCCGTCAGTTCGGCCACGAGGCCCGGCCCGATCCCCAGCGGATCCAGCAACTCCGACAGCGTCGTCCCCGGCGTCACCGCGCCTGAATCCACCTCGAACTCTGCGAAATCAAGCCCGAACCGAATCGTCGGAAGTCCCGCGCATTCGTCCACGTACACCGTCCGCTCCTCGTTCGTGCACGCCACGGCAAGCACCACGAAGGCCCCCCAGAGCAGCCATGCAGCCCGCGGTGAACGGTTCATTCCAGCCCGAATACTTCGCGTTTGACCCACGATTTTCCCCATTCCTCCAATTCTTGCGGGGTCCAAAGCTCGGGAAAGAACACGCGCTGCTGGAACCGGGGCGGAAGGTACTTCTGCCAATTCGTTCCACCGGTGGCGGCGATGTCGGCGGGGTCTTTTTGGAGGTAGCGCACGGCAGACCTGTAGTGCGCCAGGGGCCAATGCACGTTCACGAATGCATCGAGGGTGCGGAAGGCCTCCCGGAGCGGCTCCGTCCGCTCGGCTTCGGGAAGCGCCCGCCACGCTGCGCGGAGGTTGTGGTCCATGCAATGGCCGGCCCAGTCCAGCAGTTCTTCTCCGTACTTCGCCTCGAACTGCTTCAGGGTGAGTGTTTTATCACCCGTGGAAAGCTCCACGGCCCCGGACTTCCAGTAGATTTTTTCGAACAGTTCCGGCAGGTCCGACCGCACGTGCGCCGCGTGCGCCGCGCGGAAGTCGGCGTGGAGCAGCCGGTCGAAGGTGGTGCACCGGATTTCGATTTTGCGGTATTGCGCGCTTTGGAAGCCAGAGGCCGGCAGCAGCGCCATCCGGAACTTGAGGAACTGGTCCGGGTCCATGCCGTCGACCATCACGCCGAAGCTGTCCGTCAACGCGCTGAAGTAGCGGTTGATGCGGCCCACCCGCTTCAGGAGATTCGCCGCCGAGGGCGTGCCGTTGAGTTGGTCCAACTCGTTGAGCACCAGCTTGAAATAGAGCTCGGTGACCTGGTGATAGAGGATGAAGATCTGCTCGTCTGGGAACTTCGTGAGGGGACGTTGCAGGCTGAGCAGCGTATCGAGCTGGATGTAGTCCCAGTAGGTCAGGTAATCGGCGTGGAGGAGGCCTTCGAGGTAGGCGCCGAGGTCTTGGCCGGAGGCGGCGAATTTGGCCTGCAGGAGCGCGAGCTTCTGCAGGATGTCATCGGAAAATTCCTGAGGCATGGCCGGGCAAGTTCGGAAAACCTGCCCGCGGATTCACCGACGTGCAACAGGATTTCGCAGCCCGTGCGCGCCGGTCAGCTCCATCCGTACGCTCCCCACGAGGATGTCGCTCTCGGCCAGCACGGGAATCCGGTTGCGGTCGTTGCTCACATACACCGTTAAATCGCCTTCGTCGGACCAAATCCGCCCCGTTTGGATCACCGGATGGAACACGAGGCAGTCCCACGTCCCCGCGTCCACCTCGACGGTCTTGCGCCCCCCGAACCGCATCCGGAGCGGAAACAACTCGCCGTCAATCAGCGTGTGGATCGTCAATACATCGCCCTTGCGCACCTTCGACAGGTCCCAATTCCGCGCCGCCGCGAACGCGCTGACCATGTCGTGCGTGCCCTCGGGGACGCGGAAGCCCTCGCCCGTCGGCGGGCGGCGGCGGTGTTCTTCGGTTTCCACGAAACGCCGCGGCCAATCGAAGCGGTAGTCCTGGTGGATTTCGTAGCCGCCTTCCGACACATCCCGCACGAACTGAACGGGATGCAGGGTCGCCACGTCGATGCGCGAGCGGTAGGTGTCCTCGACCTTGAAGAACCAATTGAAACTGCGGTGGGTCCAGCCGCGCGCGACCATCTCCCACGTCGACCGGCCGTTCACGGGCCCGGCATCGCGCACCGTCAGTTCCCCATACGCGGCGTCGATGAATCCGTAATGCAGTCGGTACGTGAGCTTTTCGCCCGGGCGGAAGGCCGTCAGCCCGCCCGCAGGCGGGGCGGGCCAAACCCCCGGCGCCAGCTCCTTCTTCAGCACCGTAGGCGGAATCTGCGGCGGCGCCACCGGCTGCGGCGGCGCAGGCAAGGCGGCCATGACCGCGAAAAGTGACAGGGTACGGACCATGTCTTCCGCTACGCAATCACCGTGCCGGACTTCCCGCGCCTTTCGCCGCGATGCACTTCAGCTCGATGGCGATGGGGGTGGGCAGGGCGTTGATGGCCACAGTCGTGCGGCACGGCGAAGCGGTGGTAAAATACTCCGCATAGAGCCGGTTGAACGCCGCAAAGTCCCGCTGCATGTCGGTCAGAAACACCGTGACGTCCACGAGCTCCTCCCACGCGAATCCGCTGGCTTCGAGCACGGCGCGGACGTTCGCGAAGACGCTGTGGACCTGGGCCTCGAAGTCGAAGGCGGTGAAGTTCCCGTTCGCGTCACGCACCAGTCCCGGAACGGCAGAATCCCCGCTGCCGCTGCCGGCGATGCGCGGCCCTGCGCCGCTGAGAAACAGCAAATCACCGACACGCCGTGCGTGCGGGTAAGCGCCCACCGGGAGCGGGGCTGCGGAGGTGGAAATGGCATCGGACATGGTTCGAAGATAGGGACGACAGGAGGTCCGTCTCAGATCTTGGAATCCAAGTACAGCTTCCAGGTAAGCTGCAGGTAGAGTTGGTGCAGCCACGCATCGGGACCGGTCCGCCAAGCGATGTAGAGCGGTCCCACTTCGGCGCCCATGTTGCCTGGGAACCGTGTGCCGAATGCTGCTGCCGCCCAATTTTCAGAAAAACGTGAAAGGGAAGTCGTGTGGGTCGTGAAGAATGCTTCTTCATAGGCCGCCACATAGCTGTCGTTGCCGAGGGGGATTTCGCCACCCAGCAAGTACCGAATGCGGTGCTTGTAGTCCGTTGAACCCGTGGAATAGCTGTGAATGAATCTGTTGTCGAATCGAACTCGGTGCTTCATTCGGGCTTTGCCGACGGCGTGGCGGGCCGTCGCTTCGAAGTGGAGGCGGTGCTCTCGGAGTCGGTTCTCCTGACCGAGATTTTCCAGTTGAAACACATAGCTCGCCCCGAGTGTGAGGGGCGCTTTCCATGTGAATGCGAGCCCCTGTTCTGCATACACAAGCAATGCGTCTGCCACTTCGGATCCGGCATGTTGGGACAGGTTCACAGGAGGGAATGCGCCGAAGTAGTAGGTCGTATAGTCCCAGCGCGTGGCCATCTTGCCACTGAGGTCCACGGTGGGGAAAAGTCCGGCGACGGTGGAAGTTTGGGCCGCCAAGGCACTGAGCAGCAGCAAGCCACAAACCGCGAGAAGGAGGTTTCGCATCACGCTACAAGGGTACGGGTTAGCCGAGTGTCCGGGGTTATCGGAAGATGAAATCAAGGCGGGACGCGTTCTCTCGCGGTATCTTCGGGGCATGCGCTACCAGCACCTGCCTGCCGACCTGTACGTCCTGAACCGCCGCGCCTTCGCCGAGGCCATGGCTCCGCGGTCCATCGCGGTTTTCTTTGCGAACGACCTCTATCCGACGGGGGCAGACGGGACGATGCCGTTCCGGCAGGCGCCGGACATGCTTTGGCTCACCGGCAGCGACCAGGAGGAGACGGTGCTGCTCTTGTTCCCGGATGCGTCGAATCCGCTCGACCGCGAAATCCTGTTCACGCTGGAAACCAGCGAGGAACTGGCGGTTTGGGAGGGGGCCAAATGGACGCGCGAGGAGGCCCGCGCCCGCACAGGCATCGGCCAAATCCAGTGGACCACCGCCTTTGAACGGACCTTGCACCGCCTGATGGCTGAGGCCGACGCGCTGTACCTGAACGACAACCCGCACGCCCGGGCCCGCGTCGTGGTCGAGACCCGGACGGCCCGCGAGAACGCTGCGCTGCGGGCGAAGTACCCGAACCACCGCATCGAGCGCTCGGCCCCGATCCTCTTCGCCCAGCGCGCCCGCAAGTCGCAGGAAGAGGTGGACCAAATGCGCCGCGCCGCCGACATCACCCGGGCCGGCTTCGAACGCGTCCTGCGCTTCGTCCGCCCTGGCGTCCTCGAATATGAAATCGAGGCGGAGTTCCTGCACGAGTTCATCCGCCGGGGTTCGCGCGGCTTCGCCTACACCCCCATCGTCGGCAGTGGCCCGAACGCCTGCGTCCTGCACTACATCGAAAACGCCCTCGAATGCCGCGACGGCGACGTGGTCCTCATCGACGTCGGCGCAGAATACGGCGGCTACGCCAGCGACATGACGCGCTGCGTGCCGGTCAGCGGGCGCTTCACCGCGCGGCAACGCGCGGTCTACGACGCGGTCCTCCGCGTGATGCGCGGCGCCATGCCCCTGCTGCGCCCGGGCGTGATGCTCGCCGACTACCACCTCCAAGTCGGCGAACTCATGACGAAGGAGCTCGTGGACCTCGGGCTCATCACCCCGGCTGAAGTGGCCGCGGCACCTGCGCATTGGCCCGCCTACAAAAAGTACTTTATGCACGGCACCTCCCATTTCCTCGGGCTGGACGTACACGACGTGGGCCACTGGCACCTGCCCATCGAAGCCGGCATGGTTTTCACGGTCGAGCCGGGCATTTACATCCGCGAGGAAGGGCTCGGCATTCGACTCGAGAACAACATCCTCATCACCGAGACCGGGTTCGTGGACCTCATGGCCGACATCCCGGTGGATGCCGACGCGATCGAGGCGGCGATGGCGGAGCGGTAAAGGACCGATAAGAAAGGTGAGGGAGCGTTCGGCTCAGCCGTGCATCGTCTCGCGCTTGCCGTAGCCTGCCATGAGGCCGGCTTCGTGGTCGAGGAAGGCCTGCCAACGTGCCTCCACGTCTTCGCCCGCCGGGGCGTGGGCCCGCGCAAAGCCGAGAAAGGTCGTGTAGTGGTGCGCTTCGCTGACCATCAGGTCGCGGTAGAATGTGCGCAATCCCGCGTCCTCGACGCGTTCTGAAAGCATCCGAAAGCGCTCGCAGGACCGCGCCTCGATCATGGCCGCGAACAGGAGCCGGTCGACGAGTTGTTGGTGCACATTGCCGCCTCGGCGAATGAACCGGGCCAAATCCCCCACATAATCGTCCTTTTCTTCCGGCAGCAGCGCCCAGCCCCGTTCGCGCAGACGCTCCTGCACCATGCCGAAGTGCTCCAGTTCCTCTTGGGCAATGCGGGTGAGTTCCGCGACCAAATCGGTCAAATGCGGGTACCGCGTCACAGTCGCCATCGCATGCAGCGCCGCCTTCTGCTCGCACCACGCATGGTCCGACAACAGCGCATGCAAATTCGTCTCCGCTAGCCGCACCCACCGCTCGTCCGTCGCTAACCGCAATCCTAACATCCTCGATGGAATTTTCTGGGCAAAAATAGGCGTGTCCTGGCCCAGCAGAAACCGCGGGGTCGGGGTCGGGTTGGGGGCTTCACGTGGCCGAAGCAGGGCCTACGCGCTGGAGCCCATTCTGCCCGCGGAGGAGGGAACCGGTCGGAAGGAGGTGACCGTCCCGGCCCTGAATGCACAGCTCGCCCGCGGACCACTCAAACGGGGAACCAGGACCGGCGATGCGGGAGAGCCACGTGGTAAGTGCGGTCGGGGAAAGGCCGCTGTAGGTGTTGAGGATGAGGTGGCCGCCGGGAGCGAGGAGGTCGAGAACGGCGGTTAGCAAGAGTTCGAGGTGGTCCTCGAGTTTCCACTTCGTGCCTTTCGTGCCGATGCCCCACGTGGGGGGGTCGAGGAGGATGACGTCGTACCGGTGGCCGCGCCGCACTTCGCCGCGGGCGAAGTGCAGGGCGTCTTCGACGACCCAGCGCACGCCGGCGAGGCCGTTCGCCTCGAGGTTGCGGCGGGCCCAGTCGACGACTTGGCGGACCGCGTCGACGTGGGTGACGTCAGCGCCGGCGGCGCGCGCGGCCACCGACGCCGCGCCGGTGTAGCCGAAGAGGTTCAGGAGCGAAGCGCCCGGACCGAGGTGGTCGAGGAGGTAGGCCCAGTTCGCCGCTTGTTCGGGGAAGATGCCGATGTGCTTGAAGCCGGTGGGTTCGAGGTTGAAGCGCAGTTCGCCCACGGGCAGGGAGGGGGTCGGGAAGCGGAAGGACCAGGCGGGGGGGAGCGGGCGGGTGAAGCGCCAATCCCCGCGGGTGAGGCTCGAAGGTGTGAAGGTGCCTTGGGCGGCGGCCCATTCCGTGGCGTCAGCGCGCCGCGGCCAAACCGCCGAAGGGTCCGGCCGCTGCAACACCACCCCGCCGATCCGCTCCAGCCGCGCCCCGAGGCCCGAGTCGAGGAGCACGTAATCCGGACCCGTTTCGGCCACAAAACGATCGAAGGCGGGAGCGGATTTCATGGCCCGAAGTTCGGCATCTTTGTAAGGATGAAGGGAACGGACGAGCAGGCGGTGTTATCGGTGTTTCGCCGTGCGCCGAATAAGCCGCTGAATTTGCGGCAGGTAGCGGCGGCACTGGGGGTGGCGAAGGGGCCGGAGCGCCGGGCTGTAGAGGCGACGCTCGAGCGGCTCGTGGCGGCCGGTGAGCTGAAAGTGGGCGATCGCGGTCGGTATTTGGTCAAGCGCATGCCGGCACGGGAGGAGGGGCAGGGCGACCGCAGGGGCCTGGATCCCATCGGCCCGATCCAAATCACGCGCCACGGCCTCGGCTTCGTCGCGATGCCGGACGGCACGGAAATCCGCATCCCGAAGGGGCGGACCGGCGAGGCGTTTTGGGGCGACAAGGTGGAAGTGCGGTGGTCGCGCGTGCGCGGGCGGCACGTTCCGGAAGTCGCGCGCGTGGTCGAGCGCCTCCGCGATGGGTACGTGTGCACGCTCGAAGCCGTCCGCGATTATGCATTCGCGCATCCGTCTGACACCCGCATCCACACCGACTTTTTCGTGCCGGCCCGCCACCTCAACGGGGCCCGCGGCGGCCAAAAGGTGATCGTGGACCTGGTCGAATGGGCCGATCCCACCGACCCGGACGACGCCCCCGTCGCCCACGTCCGTGAAATCCTGGGCACCGCCGGTGAACACGAAGTCGAAATGCACGCCATCTTGGCGGAGTTTGGCCTCCCCTACACCATGCCCTCCGCCGTGACCGCCGCCGCCGAGACCATCCCGCGCACCATCGACGTCAGTGAGATCGCGCGCCGCCGCGACTTCCGCGAGGTGACCACACTGACCATCGACCCCACAGACGCCAAGGATTTCGACGACGCGCTGTCGCTGCGGCCCTTGCCGGACGGCGGCTGGGAGGTGGGCGTGCACATCGCGGACGTGACCCATTATGTCGTGCCGGGCGGCATCGTCGACGACGAAGCGCGCCGCCGGGCGACGTCGGTGTACCTCGTGGACCGCACGGTGCCGATGTTGCCCGAGGTCCTCTCGAACGACCTGTGTTCGCTCCGTCCGCACGAGGACCGGCTGTCCTTCAGCGCGGTGTTTGCCCTGGACGCCGAGGCCCAGGTCACGTCCGAGTGGTTCGGCCGCACCGTCATCCACAGCGACCGGCGCTTCACGTACGACGAGGCGCAGGAGCGCATCGAGACGGGGGTGGGGGATTTCGCGGAGGAAATCGGCGTGCTGCACCGTTTGGCATGCCGCCTGCGCGAACGCCGGTTCGCGGCCGGCGGCATCGACTTCAACACCGAGGAAGTCAAGTTCGAGTTGGACCCCGAGGGCAAGCCGTTGCGCGTGACAATCAAGAAGATGCGCGAGGCGAACAAGCTCATCGAGGACTTCATGCTGCTGGCGAACGTGCGCGTGGCCCTCGCCCTCGCCCGCCCCGCAGCAGACCGCGCACACGTGCCCGCCGCCGCGACCCGGACGGCGGTGTTCCGCATCCACGACCGGCCCGACGCGGAGAAGCTGCAGGCCCTCCGCCTGTTCGTGGCGCGCTTCGGCCTCGAGATGGAAAAGCCGACGGTGGCGAATGCCGAGCAGGCCCTGCGCACCCTGCTCCAAGCGGCGGCCGGGAGTGCCTCGGAAAACGTCATCAAGACGATGGCCATCCGCTCCATGGCAAAGGCCGAGTACAGCACGCGCAACATCGGCCACTACGGCCTTGCCTTTGCCTTCTATACGCACTTCACGAGCCCCATTCGCCGCTACCCTGACGTGCTCGTGCACCGGCTGCTCCAAGACCTGCTCGACGGCCGGCCTTCGGCGGAACCCGGTCCGCTCGAGAGCTCTTGTGCCCATTCGAGCATCATGGAAAAGCGCGCCGCCGAAGCGGAACGCGCGAGCATCCGCTACAAGCAGGTAGAATACCTCAGCACCCGCCTCGGCGAGACCTTCCACGGCATCGTCAGCGGTGCCGTGCCGAAGGGGCTGTTCATCGAAGTCGAAGAGAACAAGTGCGAGGGCTTCATCCCGAAGGATGCGTTGCCGGAGGACCATTGGGTCTTCAACGATGAGTTGCTGGCGTTCAACGGCCTGCGGAGTGGGGCGCTCGTGGGGATGGGCGACCGGCTCGTGGTGCGGGTGGTGGCGGCGGATTTGGCCCGGCGGCAGCTCGAGTTCGACCTGCCGGAAGGGGTGCCCGGACTGCCGCCGGGAAGCAGCGGCGGGAAACGCCGCTCGTCCGTACCTTCGCGCTCCTCGCGCCCATAGCTCAGTCGGTTAGAGCAGTGGACTCATAATCCATCGGTCGCAGGTTCAAGCCCTGCTGGGCGCACACGGTCGGGCACGCGATGCCCCGGCACGGCCTCGTAGTTCAACGGATAGAATAGGCGTTTCCTAAACGCTTGATCCGGGTTCGATTCCCGGCGAGGCTGCCGGTGTCGCCGCGGGGTCCACAGGCAGCAGCAGCGCCACGTCGCGGCGGATGACGGCGCACAACTCGTCGAGGGGCAGGTCGTTGTCGTCGGTGCCGAAGGGGTTTTCAATTTCTTCTGCGATGAGCTCGACGCTGACAAGGACGTAGAAGACGGCCATGACGACGGCGACGGTCCACCAGGCGAAGGTGCCTACGAAGCCGAGCGGCAGGGTGACGATGTACATGAAGATGAATTTCTTCATGAACATGCTGTAGCTATAGGGGATGGGGGTTTTCAGGATGCGTTCGCATGCGCCCTGCACGTCGATGCAGGTGCGCAAACATTCCTCGAACTGGCGGAACTCTTCGAGGTTCAGCCGGCCGGAGCGGGCGAGGTGCGAGGCGCGCACCCCGAGGTCGCGGGCGATGAGGGAGGGGTGAACGGTCCCGCCGCGGAGCCGGTCGCGCAGGGCTTCGGGAAAGGAGGCGATGCCCTCGGCGAAGGCGGCCCGGTCCTCGGGGGAGTCCACGGCCGCATGCACCCGGTTTGCAAACGTCCGTGAAACATTCACCAGGTCGCCCCATTTGCGGCGGCCTTCCCACCACCGGTCGTAGGCCGTGTTCGTCCGGAACACCAGGAAGAGCGAGAGGACGAAGCCCAGCAACGAGTGCACGGCATTCGAGAGGTTCACCGGCTCGTCCATCCACTCGAGTTCGACCCAGCACACCGCCGCGGTGAAGGCGCCAATGCCCAGCATCGAGGGGAACAGCCGCCGGAAGACCTCCTTGCTGTAGGTGTGAAAGATGAGCGTGGACCAATCCTTCGGGTTGTAGCCGACCATGTGCCGAAGGTAACTTGGGCCGCATGAAGAATATGCTGGACTATGGCCTCCTCGTGCTGCGGGTGGGCGTGGCGGGGCTGATGGTGCCCCACGGGTGGTCGAAGTTGAACAAGCTCATCGCGGGATTTTCAGCAGGGGCGGAGCCGGTGGAGTTCTACGACTTCCTGGGCATCGGGGCGGTGCCCTCGCTCGCGCTCGCCGTGGTGGGGGAGTTGGTGGCGCCGCTGCTGATCGTGGTGGGGTGGAAGACGCGGTGGGCGGCGGTTCCGGCGGCATTCACGATGGGCGTGGCGGCGTTCGG
>CAMCYM010000017.1 GCA_945883885.1 Chryseobacterium gleum | reverse complement strand
TGCCGCAAGTGCAGCGGACGCAGCGCTACGAGCAGCGTCAGCTGAACATTTGGCAAGCGCGCGGCGAGCACTTCCTTCCAGGGTATAAGACCCAAATCCAGTGGAACCTCGGCTACTCCGGTGGGGTCATGCGCACGCCGGATTTGCGGGTGTTCTACAACAACTGGCAGCGGGTCGAATCGCCCCTCCTCGACCAAGCGGTTTTCACCGCCGTCGACGGCAGCGACGTCACCGCCGAAGCGCTCCAGTACATCAACGAGGCACTGAACAAGAGCGAGTTGCCGCTGGACTGGGCCAGCAACCCGGATGCGACCATCGCCTTCCTCGCGGGCGAAGGACTGGACATCGAGAGCTTCAATGTGCCGGTCTCTGTGGACACGACCTACACCATCCTGTCTGCGACCTACCCGGATCCCACGCGGTATTACCGGACGCTGCACGAGTCGAAATTCGACGCGAAACTGCATGTGGTTCAGCCCATTCTGCCTTCGCGCGACCTGGAGACCAAACTCTCGGCCGGCCTCTCGTTCGTCCGGACCGCGCGGCGCCACGAAGAACAGCAGTTCGAGTTCGAAGGAACCGGCGGCTTCAACGGCAGCATCGCAGAGTACATGGCCGATTCGAACATGGTCGTCTCGCGGGCGAGGGACTATGTGTACGCTGCCCTCCTGACGGATTTGAACAACACCGACCGCGGCATGATGGATGTGTTAGGGGCGTACGCCATGCTCGACGCCTACCTGCACCCCGATGTACGACTGAATGCCGGTGTGCGCGTGGAGCAGGCGGACATGCTCATCCGCTCCGCGCGGATCGATGAGGCTACAGACCTCACGCCGCAAGAGCGGGACCGGCTGCAGGGGACGCTGAACGATTTCGACGTGATGCCGTCGTTGAATGTGGTTTGGGCAATGAGCGGCAGCGAGTTGCTGAAGGTCACGAACCTGCGCTTTGCTTACAGCCGCAGCATCGCCCGTCCGGTTTTCCGCGAAAAGTCACCCTTCCGCGGCTTTGACTTCGAAACGCTCGAGACGCTCAAAGGCAATCCGGGGCTCGACGGCACGAAGATTGACAACGTCGACCTGCGCTTCGAGCACTTCCCGAACCTCGGCGAGATTTTCAGCGCCTCGCTGTTTTACAAGCGCTTCACCGACCCGATCGAGCAGACCAGCATCCTCGAAGCTGCGAATCCGGAGTACACCTGGTCGAACATCCCGTATTCGAATGCGGTGGGCCTGGAGCTCGAAGGCCGGAAGACGCTCGGATTCATCTCTGAAGCGCTGATGCCGTGGTCGCTGGGGGTGAACCTCAGCCTCATCCGGAGCCGGACGGCCATCCTCGAAGAAGAACTCCGCGTCATCCGGGCCACGGATCCCATGCACCCGGATACCCGGCCGCTCTTCGGCCAAAGCCCCTACATCCTGAACACCATCCTGACGTACGCGCCGGACTCCTCGGGTTTCCAAGGCACGGTGGCCTTCAACCTGCAGGGCCCGAAGCTCTTCATGACCCAGCTCGGCGGGATGCCCGACATCTACCAGCAGCCGTTCCCGAGCCTCGACCTGACGTTTTCCCAAACGGTGGGCGAGCACTTCGCATGCGGCTTCCGGGCATTCAACCTCCTGAATCCGCTCGACCGCAAGACCTACGACTTCGGGGATCCGGGCCAATACACTTGGCTTGCGTTCCGCACCGGCCGCACCTTCAGCCTCTCCTTCACCTACCGCATCTGACGCCATGCACCGCATTCTCTTCGCCTCCCTCCTCCTCCTTTCGTTCGGCTGCACCCGGTACGAACAAGACGGCTCGCTCCTCCACCTCCGCAGTCCAGAACGTCGCCTCATCGGCACGTGGACGTCCGTCAAGGTGGACCAAGTCGGCGACTCGAACGACGCGAACGTCACGGAGTTGATGACGTCGAACAACCTCCGCCTCGAAGCTGAATTCCGCGAGGATCACACCGTCACGATTTCGAAAGTGGGTGAAGACCTGGTCTACGAAGGCACGTGGGAATTCAACGACGACCACAGCGTGCTGCACCTGGACCTGACCTTCAACAAGGCGCTCGGCCCGTTCTACCGCGACGCCGCAGGCACGGACTATACGACCCTCGTGGAAACGACGGCCGATGCCCTCGACCAGCCGGATACGCTGTTTTTTGCCAGCGGAACATACACCGACGTGACGGACCAGGTGTTTGGTCATTTGGCCACCCTGAGCGCCACGACGGTTGCATGGACCTACACCGGCGGCGCACCCTTCTTCGATTACACGCCTGGCGAAGATATCTCGGCTTACATGCCGGAATTCATCGACGGTCTGCTTGCGGAAGGCTTGATCACCTCGCTCGACGACTACGCTGGCATCGTGGCCACCATGGCGTCCGAGTACGGCGTCGATGTGGCCTACGTCGAGCAGCCGCCCGTGGTCAGTGGCCCGCTGGACCCCGCGCTGCCCGGGGTGCTGCAATCGCTCTTCGGACTCGACGTGACCCTGTTCGTGGGCACCTTCGCTGCGGGAAGCAGCGACCCGCTGGTGCTTGCTTACCTCGCGGACAACGGCGGACCGGCACTTACCGAGCAGTTCGACGGCGAAGTCAAGCAAATCGATGTGTACTGGCGGATGCTGGAACTCGAACTGGACGACATGCAGGCCTACCAATTCCGCGAATACGCGGGCGAGGAGACCTACGACTACAGCTTCCTGCTCCGCTTCGAAAAGCAGTGATCAGGCGAGCTCTCGCCTGAGATTTTCGACGGTGCCCTCCGGAAGGTCCTGCAAGTCCAGGACCATGAATCCGTCGAGGGCATCGTTGAATTTGGGGTCGTGGTTGAAGGCGAGTATGCGGGCGTTTTGGGCCAAATACCGCTTCAGCAACACCGGAATCGGCGCATGCTCCGGCTCGATGTCGGAGACGATGCTGTCGAGTTTGCGGATGTCATCCACGATGTTCTCGATGAGCGCCTCAGGGTCTTGGGCCCCGCGCACCTTCGGCCGGCACGGGTTCCGCGGGGTCACAAGTCCGCGCAAGGTCTCGTCTACGGCGTTCCGTTCGATGTAGGCCATCATGAGCCAGCGGCTCAAGGGGTTGTACGCGGCGGAAATGCTCACCGGACCGATGAGGTAGCGGCAATTCGGGTGCCTTGCCACTTCGGCGAGGATGCCTTTCCAAAGCAAGAACAGCGGCAGCCGATGCTTCTGAAACTCCACCGGCACGAAGCTGCGGCCGAGCTCCAGAGACTGCCGCAGGTACGGCTGGAACCCCCGGGCGAACCGGAACAAGCTCGCCGTATAGAACCCCCGATGCCCATAACGCTTGAGGATTTTTTCGCCGTCTCCGATGCGGTAGGCCCCCGCGATGCGGCCCGATTCTTCGTGCCAAAGAAACAGGTGCTGGTAGTACAGGTCGTACTCGTCGAGGTCGATGGCGTGGTTCGTCCCTTCGGCGACCGCGCGGAAGGTGAGCTCGCGGAGCCGCCCGATTTCCTGCATAGCATGCGGAATCTGCGACGACGGCGCGCAGTAGCACGTGAAACCGCCTTGGGCACACAGCTTGAACTCGCTTAACTGCTCTACCTCGGCCCGCAAGGCCACCGGATCCCCAGGCGCAACCACTTCTTCCGCCTGCACGCGGTAGCTCAGGGCCCGCACGAACCACTCCGGCCGGATCCGGTGTGCGGATGCGAGGGCATGCACGCGCGCGCGGAGGTACCGTGTCAGCGCCTCTGGGCCCTGCACCGCCGCGAGGTCTTCCTTCCGAAGCGGCTTCCCCCAGCGCACTTCGAAGACGCGCTCCGAAGTCCCTACCAATGCCAGTCGCCGCGCATCCAAATGACAGGGAACGACCGCAACCCCAGAGGCCCGGTGCAACCGCGCAGGGAGCGTGGACCAACGCGGGTCGCCCCCTCTCCGGATGCGCGGTCGCACCCGGCCGCGGTTTCCAGCCGGGAAGACCACAAGCACCCCGCCTGCAAGAAGAAACCGGATCGCCGTGCGCAAGCCGTCCTCCTCGGCGAGGATGCTGCCTTGCATTTGGTCAGGGACTTCTGCCCGCTTGCGCACCCACAACTTCGCCCCTTCCGGTAGCAGCGAAAGCACCACCAGTGGATCGAGCGCTCCTGCCGGGTGGTTCGCAACCACGAGCGCCCCGCCGGCCGCCGGCATCGTAGGCGACTCGGATCGCATCTCGACGCCAAGCCTCTGCAATGAAGCTTCGGTGAACGCCTTCCCACGCAACTCCGCGAGCCCCGGGAATGCCGCAACCGCCTCTGCCCCACCCATCCGCACGAGCAGCCGGAGCACCGCATGCCGTGTCGACATCCCCGCTGCAGCAGCGGCCGCGGAAAGTCGAGAAAAGGAACGTGAGGAATCAGCAGACGGCACGAACTTCGAGGAATGAAGTCGAAGATACGGCCCCTCGTGTTCGCTTGCCTCGCATGCTCCGGTACGTTGTTCGCCCAGCAAACCTTCGACCTCCAAGGCCATCGAGGTGCGCGTGCCCGCTACCCTGAAAACACCCTTCCCGCCTTTGCGCATGCGGTAGAATGCGGCTGCACCACCCTCGAACTCGACCTCGCAGTGAGCAAGGATTCCGTGCTCATTGTCAGCCATGAACCCTGGCTACGGCCGGGACTTTGCATCGGTCCCGACGGTCTGCTGGTCGGGTCTTCTGGTTCCTATCCCCTCTTTGAAATGCCCGCCTCGGTGATCGGTACATGCGATTGCGGTTCTTTGCTGGACCCCCGCTTCCCGGATGCGGCGCGCCAGGCCGTCCCCAAGCCCACCTTCGATGCAGTCGTTCAATCGGTCCCTGATTCGCTGCGGTTCAACATCGAAATCAAATTCCGCCCGGAATGGGTCGATTCCCTCCATCCATCGGCCGAGACCTTTGCTGCCCTGGTTCGTAACGCAATTGTGGTACACGGACTTTCCCGAAGAGTCATCGTGCAGAGCTTCTCCCCAGAGGCCCTGCGTACACTTCATGCCCTCGCCCCTGAAATCCCCACCTCGTTCCTACTAGAACATCGCACGTCGCTGAGGCTCATTCCCCGCGAGTTGGGGTACATCCCAGAAGTCATCAGCCCGGCCGCTCGTTTCGTCACTTCAGGGTTCATCCGCAAAGCCCGGCGCATGCACATGCAAGTCCTTCCGTGGACGGTGAACGACGAAGCGGAGTTCCGGCGCCTGGTGCACCTTGGCGTGGACGGCATCATCACCGACGATCCGTGCCGCATGGTCCCCTTCGTGCCTAGGCCATAAAAAAACGGCCCCCGATGTGGAGGCCGTTTCTTTCAGTTGCTATCTCGATTACTGCTGCACCAGCACACGCACCGTGTTGCGGGTTGCGCCAGACTGCACGTTGAGCAAGTACACCCCGCTCGCCGCTCCCGTTACATCGAATGGAATGCGCACTTCACCGGTCCGGCTGCCGAGGACTTCCGACGCGACCGTGCGCCCCGTCACATCCCGCAGGTCCCACGCGAGAATCTCTCCCGTCAACCCCTGCAGCGCCACGGTAAACAGGCCGTTCGTCGGGTTCGGGAACACCGCGAGGTCGAGCCCTGCGACGAGTTCTTCCACGCCGGTTACGACGTCGAATGTTTCCGAGTTTGTGCATCCGTTTGCGTCTGTCACCGTGAGGGTGTAGGTGCCGCCGTCGATGTTTGCGATGCTCTGCGTCGTGGCCGTGAAGCCATTCGGACCCGTCCAAGAGAAGCTGTACGCCGTCGTACCGCCAGCGACCGTGATGTCAATCGCCCCGTTGCCCGTGCCGTTGTCGTCCGTGACCACACCTGCAAGCACCAGCGGCGCCGGTTCCGTCACCTGCGCCATGGACGACGATGTGCATCCGTTTTCGTCCTCCACATAGACCGTGTAGATACCCGGAAGGAGGTTGCCAAACGTGGAACCTGCGCCGAAGCTCACGTTGTCGATGCTGTACAGGAATGCCCCCGTGCCGCCCGATGCCGTTGCGCCGACGATGCCGTTGCCGTCGCCGTTGCAGGTAATCGGCGTGGCCGTTGCCGTCACAAGCACCGGCGCAGCCGCCGCCACGACGATGTCAGACGTCGCTGTGCATCCGGAGTTGTCCGTGGCAGATACCGTGTACGTGCCCGCGCCCAAATCCCCGAAGAAGGTCACATCGCTGGCGTCACCGCCTTCAAACACGTAGGTAAACCCACCCGTACCCCCGTTTGCGAGGACCGAGATGGAACCGTTCTGATCGCCCGCACACAACACCGCCGCAGCGGTCGCATTCAGCACGATGGCAGGAGGCCCCGACACGACGACCGGGTTCGCGGTTTGACCGATGCACCCGTTTACGTCTTGGACGTAAATGGTGTACGTCCCTGGAGCCAAATTCAAAATTCCCGTGTTTCCGGGTACGCCGTCCGGGGCGAAGGTCACGCCGTTCGTGGAGTACTGCATCGAAGACGCCGTGCCTGATCCGCCGACGGGCGTCAACACCACTGCTCCATCTGCCGTGTTGAAACAGGTCGCTTCTCCAGATGCGGTGACGAAGAGGTTCAAAGCAGCAGGATTGTTCACCGAGATGGCTGGCGCAGCTTTCGTGCACCCGTTCCCGTCGATGGCCGTCACCGTGTAGAGGCCCGCACTCAAATTCGCAAAACTCCCTGAGGCTTGCGGTCCTGCATTCACCGGTCCTGCGATCGAGTACGTGAAGGCACCGGTTCCGCCGGTGGCCGTGGCGTTGATCATGGCATCGTTGTCCCCGTTGCACGAAATGGGCTCAGCCAGAGAGGCCGTCAAAGCCACCGGTGCAGGGACCGGAACCGTCACTTGGAGCGTGGCGGTGCACCCTGCGCCGTCCACTGCCGAAATCGTTTGCACCCCACCGGCGAGGTTGCTGAAGTTGCCCAACGCTAGCGTCGGGTTCGCCCCGGCTGCCAGGTTGATGCCGAATTGCACTCCGAACTGTGCGCCGGATTGAATCACACTCACTGCACCGTTCGTGGAGTTCGAGCACGAGAGCGGCGTGATCGAGCCGACCGACAAGCTGAGCGCACACGGGAAGACACAGTTTCCGATGTCCGTGTTCGCGAGTGGGTTGTAATTCGTCGCTTCGGGATTCGTGCAACCGAACACAGCCGTAGGATCTGAACTGAAAGGCAATCCCTCGGCCACTTGGCTGTTCGCCTGCACACCGTTGACGAAAACTTGCAGGTTCATGAAGCCGTACACTGTGCCGTTGGTCGTGATTTGGGCCAGCAGCACCTTCAGGTCCGCGCCTGCATATCCTTCCGGGTTCGGGTAAAGCAAGAACCACGACCCGCCGTTCGAGCTATTCACCACCAAGTCATCCCCTGCAGCAAAGGTCCCGAGGGGAGCGTCCAAGCCGATGCTGTTCAACGTGGAGGGCGTAACACCTGCCGTCGGTGAAATGCCGATGGAGACCCACGAGTCGTACTGCAACGCCGGCAAAAACCCGAAGATGTTCGCGTTGACCGTGTGCGCAAAATTCGAGCCCAGCGGATCCTGGTGGATGGCTCCCGTCGAAGCAATCGTCAGCGGGTTCTGGCTGTCCCCGAAGACAGCGGAAACGAAGTCGTTCGCGTTCGTCGTACTCGCATAAACGCGGTACGTCGTCATCCCTGCGGGCATGGACGGAGCAGTGGGGCCCGCGAAGGTCTCCACAGAAATGCTCGTGACCTGCGCCATCCCGCTGAAGGCCAGTGCGCTGAATGCGCTTGCAAGCAAAAGGTGCTTCATGGTGGTAGAAGTAATTGGTGACCAAATGTACGCGCGAGGGCAAAACTCGGCGGGCCTAAGTTATTCACAGCGAGCCGTGCGGAAAAGCAACGGGGGCCCTCCCGTAGGAAGGCCCCCGCCGAAAACTCAATGCACGCGTCGATCAGTCGCGGACGACGTACCCCGTCCAACGGGCCGCGCCAGAAACCAACTCGACCACGTAGAGGCCTGCTTGCAGCTGTCCGATTTCGAGTTCGACCGATGCCGTGCGCGATGCAGCGAGGGCCACATCCACCACCACACGGCCAGCCAAATCCAACACCCGCACCGCGCCATGCTTCAGTTCACCCGGGAACGTGAGGGTCAGCGCACCCGAAGTCGGGTTCGGGAACATCCGCACGCCTTCCAACTGACCGGCTTCTTCGATGCCGATGATGCCTGCGCAGTTTGCGCACGAGTTGAAGCATACGTCGTACAGCACCTCCGGCGAACCGCTCCGCACGTGGATGCGGTTGAACGCGCCGAAGGGGTTCGGCACACCGCAGGCCTGCTCTTGGAAGTTCGTCGCCACCGGCTCACCGGTCACGGGATCGGTGATGTCATAGATGCCCGACTCTTCGAAGTAGTCCGTGCCGTTCGTGCCCACCGAAGGATCGCCGTTGACGAACTTGTAGATGACTTCTGCGCCACCGTCTACCGTGTAGGTCGTTTCGTAGACCCCGTCGCCGTCGTCGTCCGTCATTTGGACAGCCCCTGCCTGCCAAGCCGGCGCGGTAAAGCCGCCCATCACCCAAACGCCTGCAGGCGCCACCACTTCGTTCGACATGTCCACGCGGAACGTGATGTCTGCCGGATCGGGATTCGCCACACATGTCGGCTCGCAGCTGTTGTAGCAGACGAGGTAATCGATGGCGTCTGCGCCGATGACCAGCAAGCGGTTGTCAGAACCCGGTGCGGCGCACGGTCCATTGATCAATTCGTTGTCCACGTTGTCGGTACCGTTTCCTCCCCAATCATTTCCGTTGACGAACTTGAAGAGGATCTCGCCTTGCTGCAGTCCGAGTGTTACTTCCCAAATGCCATCGCCGTCGTCGTCCGTAAGCGGGGTTCCGCCCGGGTTCCAACCTTGGAAAGTCCCTGCCACGTGTACGCCGTTTGCCGAAACCTCAAGCTGGGTGGTCATGTCGACGCGCAAGGTCACTTGCGTCGGGGCTACGCACGAGCCACAGTTGTTGTAGCAGAAGGCCGCGTTTGTGCCAGCGACGCCGGGGAGCAAGTTGCTTCCGTCCAGCGCGAGGACGCGGTTGCCCGTTCCGTCGCTGCAATCGCCCGCGACGTTTTCATTCGGGTTCGTCCAAGCGTTGCCGTTCACGTACTTGTACTCCAGGTTTCCATCAATGGCTGCTGCATCGAACACCGCAAAGTGCGACCACACGCCGTCGCCGTCCGCATCGCTCATCGGGGTTCCGGCCGGATCCCAGCCCTGGAACTCGCCTGCGATGTGCACGCCATTCGGTGAAATGGCCGCTTCGAGGCTCATGTCCACCCGGAACAACACAGCCGTCATGCCGCATGCTGCGCACGAACCGTAGCACACGTCGTACGATGCTTCGGTCATGTCCGGGGTGACATCGAGGTGGCGGTTGTCGTTGCCGAAGAGTTCCATTTGGCAGATGTTCGGAACGTCCTCTACGAACGGCCAATCGTTGCCGTTGAGGAACTTGAACTCGTAGTGCGTAGCCTCGGTGGCCACCTCGGTGTGTTCATACACTCCATCGCCGTCGGCATCCGTCATCTGCGTGCCGCCGGCGTTCCAGCCTTGGAAATTGCCGGCGATGTACACCCCATCGGGCGACACCGTCTGGCCATTCATGTCCACGCGGAAGGTGACTGTGGTTTGGCCCCAGGCCGAACCGATGCAGCTTCCCGCGAGAACGATCGCGTACAACTTTTTCATTGTATAGGGTTTTAAAGGGTTTTTCTCAGGTAAGGGTTAGGGGGGATTCCTCAAGGAAGGTGTACTATTTACACCATGCAAAATTAAGCGGAAGGCTTGCCCTCACATGGCCCGTGTATCTTTTCATGAACAGCCAGAAGTGAATGGTTTACGGGGGCGGAACACCCGTCCTACCCTGCGCGAAGGCCTCGCGCCACAGGGCCGGGATGTCCACGGATACACCGCGGAGGTGGTCGTAGCCGACCAGTACGGTTTCAGCGCGGGCCACTTCAAATGCATGGGATGCCCCCTTAAGACGGATCACATACTTGACGGTCATGCTCTTCCCTCCCACGGCCGCGATCCACGTGTGGATTTCAGGCACATCGTTGAGCCGCAATGGCAAGCGGTAATCTATCGCATGACGCGCAACCACCACCCCACCGGCATGCCAATCCCATTCCGCGCCCACCAGTTCACTGAAGAAGTGGATGCGAGCCTGTTCGAGGTAAGTCAGGTAGGTGGCGTTGTTGACGATGCCCATCGCATCGAGGTCCACAAATCGCACTTCCGGGCAATAGGGTGTCATGGGCGCGAAGATACCTTTGCACCATGAAGCGAACTTCCTTGCTTTCCGGATGTGCGGCGTTCGCTGCGATCGGCTCTGCCGTGGGATTGGCGGCTGCTCCTGCAGCGGTAAGCTGGTTTGCGGGCCTCGCGGCGGCGGCGTTTGCGGCATGGGGCGTGCGGCGAGAAGGCGAAGACGACGGGTGGATTCCGCTGGCGGGAGGTGTACTGGCGGGCGTGGCAGTGGCGATCGGGGTGGCACAATGGAAGCTCATCGGGGCGAGTGGGCCGGAAGCCTTGCTGGGCGGAGGCGTGGCGGCTGTGGTTTGGGCCGTGAAAACGGCAGCAAAACCGCGCTGAGTGGTGAATTATATCGGGTTTTTCCACATCGCGACGAGGTTTTGAACAAAAACAGCGCTTTCGATCGGAAATCTTTGTGGTTCTGAAAATTGCGCCTATATATTTGATTCCGTTCGGTAGTTCTACACCCTAACCTTACCAACTGATGAACAAAGCAGAATTGGTGGATGCAATGGCCGAAGGGGCCGGCATCTCGAAGGCGGACGCGAAGCGTGCGCTGGATGCGTTTGTGGATGCAACGGCAGGCGCTCTGAAGCAGGGCGACCGTGTGTCCCTTTTGGGCTTCGGCTCGTTCTCTGTCACCGAGCGTGGCGCCCGCACGGGCCGCAACCCGCAAACGGGCAAGGAAATCAAGATTGCAGCGAAAAAAGTCGTGAAGTTCAAGGCGGGAGCCGAACTGAGCGCTAAGATGTAATCTTCGCTTCAAGCGAGAAGAAAGCCGGGCCATCAGGTCCGGCTTTTTTTGTGCCGTTCAGCGCCACGGACAGATTGCAAACGACCTTTGCGCACATGGCCTTACACACCCGTCCCCGCGACTTGCTCGCCGTAGCGTTGCCCATCTCAGCGGGCACGCTCTTGCAGTTCGTGGTCGTTCTGACGGACAACTACTTCCTTTCGAAATTGCCCGAATCCGCCATCAACGGCGCGGGCAATGCCGGCCTTGTGTACCTGACCCTGGAGATGCTGGCCATCGCCAGCGCAGCCAGCCTCCAAATCCTCATCGCGCGCCGCATCGGGGAAGGCGACCGACCTGCCGCACTCCGCGTGTTCCGGACCGGTGTTGCACTGAACGGCGTGCTCGGCCTCTTGCTGCTGGCCATCGGAGCGGCGGCGAACTCTGGACTTCTCGGCGGGCTGTTCAAAGATGCCGCTACCCGAGACGTGTTCACCGCCTTTTTCAACGTGCGGATGTGGGGCTTCCTGCCCTTCTCGATCCTGCTTGCCTTCAACGCCTTGTACATGGGATCCGCCCGGACATGGCCCATTCTGGTGGTTTCCGGGACCGCCGCGCTCGTGAACGTGGTGTTCGATGCCGGTTGGGTCACCGGTTGGGCCGGGATGACACCGATGGGGCCGGTGGGAGCGGCACGCGCGTCGTTGCTCGCGGAATGTGTCGCGGTGGTCCTCATGGTGCTTCTGACCTGGCGCGTCACGCCGGAGGCCTTGCGCACGTGGGCCGTTCTGACGCGCGACGAGATCCGCGGATGGTGGCGCCTTGCGTATCCGTTGATGGGCCAACTCCTGCTGACAATCGCCACATGGACGGCGTTCTTCTTCTTCGTCGAAAAAGTGGGCCCGATGGAACTGAAGGTGTCGCACATCGCGCGCAACATGTTCATGCTCGCCTTCGTGGTGGGCCAGGGGATGGGCCAAACCACCCGCACCTACGTCTCGGGACTCCTCGGAGAAGGGCGCCACACCGAGATTGCGGGGGTCGTGCGCCGCATCGTCCTCCTGAACCTCGCCGGCATTCTCCTACTCACCCACGGCTTCGTGCTGTACCCCGACGCCATCGCCTCCACCTTCTTCGACGACGCCGCAGGTCACGATGCCATGGTCCGGACCCTGCCCGTGGTCTTGAGTGCCACCTTGCTCTTCGGCGTGGTCACGATTCTGCTGGCCAGCCTGCAAGGAGCCGGTGCGACGCGAGCGGCCTTCCGGATCGAGCTGTTCGGAGTGAGCATTTACATGCTTGCAGTGGTGGCGGTGACGGTGGTGTGGCCGCAACCGGTTTGGGTCATCTGGCGGGTGGAGTGGGCCTATTTTCTCAGCATGGGCCTGGGCACCTTTGTCGTCCTTCGTTCGAAGTCGTGGCACGAACTCACCCGCCATTGATGGCTCCCTTTCCCGCTTCCCCCCTCGGACGGCCCTTGCGGGTGGTCTTCCTCGGCACCCCAGAATTCGCTGCGGAATGCCTGCGGACGCTGTTGCAAACGCCCGGAATCGAAGTGGTCGGGGTGGTGTCTGCGCCGGACCGTCCCGCAGGACGCGGCATGCAGCTGCGGCCTTCCGAAGTCAGCGCTGTGGCGCTCGAAGCGGGACTCCCGCTGGAACGCCCGGAACGCTTGCGCGATCCGGCCTTTCTTGCGGTGCTAAACGGCTGGAAACCCGACATCGGAGCCGTGGTAGCCTTCCGGATGTTGCCCGAAGTGGTGTTTCGGTTGCCCGCCTTCGGCACCGTCAACCTCCACGCCTCCCTCCTGCCCGAACTCCGCGGTGCAGCGCCCATCCAGTGGGCGATCCTGCACGGGTTCACCACCACCGGCGTGACGACGTTCTCCCTCGAACCGGCCATCGACACCGGACCCATCCTCGCCAGCCGTGCCGTGGAAATCACCCCGTCGACGACCGGAGGATCCTTGCACGACGCCTTGCTCGCAGCGGGAAAGGCCCTGCTGGCTGAAACACTTCTCGCCTGCGCTGCGGGGACATTGCAGCCTGTGCCGCAGCAGGAACGCACCGGTTCGAGTCCCTTGCTCGATGCTCCGAAGTTCCAAAAAGCAGACGCGCGCATTGCACCGGAACACGGTGTGGAGGCCGTGGACCGCGTCGTCCGAGCCTTCTCTCCGCTGCCCGGCGCGTGGACGGGGGATTCCGAGGCGCCGCTGAAGCTCCTCTCCGGACGTCCGACGGACCGGGCGTGTTCAGAGGTGCCCGGTCGTCTGCGGGCAGAAGACGGGCGGGTCTACCTCGCGTGCAGCGACCGGTGGTACGAAGTCCTCGAAGTAAAGCCGACGGGAAAGCGGGCGATGGCTGTGAAGGACTGGATCAACGGTCACCCGGCCGAACTCGCCGGATCCGAGTAAGCTTCCAGCAGCAAGGTGAGGATGTCGCCGGCCGAGGCCGCGATGGGCGTGCCCGGGCCGAAGATGCCCACCACTCCTTCGCGGTAGAGGGCGGCGTGGTCGGGTTCCGGGATGACACCGCCGGCGACGACGAGGATGTCGGGGCGGCCGGCCTCGCGCAGCGCAGCGAGCAAGGCAGGGACCAGGGTGGCATGGCCAGCAGCGAGCGTCGAAACGCCGACGACGTGGACGTCGTTCTCGATGGCTTGGCGCGCGACTTCTTCCGGGGTGGAAAACAGCGGACCGAGGTCCACGTCGAAGCCCACGTCGGCGAAGGCGGAGGCGACGACTTTTGCGCCGCGGTCGTGGCCGTCTTGGCCCATCTTCGCTACGAGGATGCGCGGACGCCGGCCCGCGAGGGCCGCGAACCGGTCGGCTTGTGCTTGCACACGGGCAAAGGCTTCGTCGGAGGCCATCTCGGCGAGGAAGATACCACTCACCTTCCGGTCCACCGGGCGGTAGCGGCCGAAGGCGTCTTCGAGGGCCGCACTGATCTCGCCGAGGGTGGCGCGGACGCGGGCGGCGGAAACCGAGGCTTCGAGGAGGTTGCCGTCGCCGCGGGCGGCGGCGCGCAGGGCGTCGAGGGCCGCCGAGACGGCCGCAGGGTCGCGGCGGGCACGGAGTTCTTCGAGGCGCGCGACTTGGGCAGTCCGGACCGCGGTTTGGTCAATCTTCAGCACCTCGAGGTCCGCCGGCTCTTCGACCGGGAAGAGGTTCACGCCGATGATGCGGTCCTCGCCGCGGTCGATGCGGGCCTGCTTGCGGGCGGCCGCTTCTTCGATGCGGAGCTTCGGCACGCCGCTGTCGATGGCACGCGCCATGCCGCCGAGTTCCTCCACCTCGTCCATCCACGTCTGCGCTTGGGCGAGGAGTTCGGCGGTGAGGTCCTCGA